>NZ_JBSGCY010000028.1:0-57611 GCF_053602115.1 Nocardia sp. NPDC004582
CTCCTGTTCGGCGGCCTCGGCCGCGGCCGCCGCTTCGGCCGCGATCCGCGCGGCTTCCTCCGCCGCCTTGCGGGCCGCCGCTGCCTTCTCCTGCGGGGTGGTCATCGCGCTTCCTCCGTCTGCTGTGCCTACCGCTACCGCTGCTGAGAAACTGCCCGACCCACACGCCCACCGCTCGCCGCGCGTGAGATTCGACCGCAACGATACTGCTCGTTCGCACGTCCGAGCGGCCTCGACGCGGGTTGCCTCCGGTTAACCAGCGCCGCTTCGGCCGCGCGGACGGTGGCGGCAAGCCGGGTCGGGTCCGGCCGAAGGGTTAGTGTTTGGCGGTGACCGACAAGTACGTGGTGTGGATGGACTGCGAGATGACCGGGCTGCGGCTCGACAGCGACAAGCTGATCGAGGTGGCCGCCCTCGTCACCGACAGTGACCTCAATATTCTCGGCGAGGGCGTGGACATCGTGATCCACGCCGACGATGCCGCGCTGGCCGCCATGCCGCCGGTGGTGACCGAGATGCACGCCAAGTCGGGGCTCACCGAGGAGGTGCGGCGGTCGGTCGTCACCCTCGAGGAAGCCGAGCAGCAGGTGCTCGACTACATCAAGCAGTACGTGCCGACGCCGCGGACGGTTCCGCTGGCGGGCAATTCGATCGCCACCGATCGCGGGTTCATCGCGCGCGATATGCCCGCGCTGGACGCGCACCTGCACTACCGCATGATCGACGTCAGCTCGATCAAGGAGCTGGCCCGGCGCTGGTACCCGCGGATCTACTTCGGCCAGCCCGAGAAGGGCCTCGCGCACCGCGCCCTGGCCGACATCCAGGAGTCCATCCGTGAGCTCCAGTACTACCGCCGCACCGCGTTCGTTCCGGCGCCCGGTCCCTCCACGGCCGAGATCGCCGCTGTCGCCGCCGAATTGACGACCCCCGCGGAGCCGCCCGTAAACCCCTCCTGAACAGCCGATTAGGTACTCACAGCGACGACACGTTAAGCTCTAGCGCGCCGGAAGTTACCGGCGATGGTGGCTGTAGTTCAGCTGGTAGAGCACCAGGTTGTGATCCTGGGTGTCGCGGGTTCGAGTCCCGTCAGCCACCCTTATCGGCCCAGGCCAGAGAATCCTCTCTCGCCTGGGCCGAACTGCGTTGCGGGGTAGACCGAACCGCTTTTCGCGGGCATCCGGAGGCCCTTCGCCGAGTGCGAATCGCTTGCTTGCCAACCAAGTGAAATGCAGTTACTTTGCTTTATCTGTCAGTTGCTGTGGGCTGCATCATAATCATGCCCAGTTCGGCATGGCTGCGGCTCGATGAGGATTTTGCACTTGACCAGTTCCTGGACAACCGGCCGGGTGGCACTCCCCCGGCTGGCCGTCGCCTTGGGCGTCCTGGCCGCCGCGGTATCGGCGGGCACCGCCGAGGCCGAACCGGCCCCCGCACCCGGCCGCCCGCTGGTGGTGCTGGGCGACTCCTACAGCGCGAACCCGTCCTGCGACGTGGTGCTGACCACATGCGAGAACCCGGACAGCACCGGTCTGCGGGCCTGCCTGCACGGTCCCTCCTCCTGGCCCGTGCAGCTGAGCGCCCTGATGGGCGTCGAGGCCGCGGATGTCGTGAACAACTCGTGCTCGAGCGCGTCCATCGACACCGGCCCGGTCACCTCCACCGGTGAGCAGGTGCCCGGCCGCGGCGGCTACACCCTGACGCAGCTGGCCCTCGACGCCGCGCAGAACGGCGCGTTCGGGCCGCGGACCCGCGCCGTCACCATCCAGCTCGGGTTCAACGACTCCTGGCCCAAGGACGCCACGCTCTCGGCGAGTGTGAACAACGTGTTCGGCTGTGTGACCGACCTCGTGCACGGCTGTGACGACGCCGCCGTGGCCGAGGGCCGGTGGCCGGACTACACCGCCATCACCGGGACGGCCTACGCCGATCGGGTCCGCAAGGTCGTCGACTATGTGAAGTACTACGCCCCGAACGCGAAGATCGAACTGATCGGCTACCCCGAGATCGCCCCGGAGGGCACGACCGAGTGGTGCGCGGACCTGCTCGGCGTCGTGCGCTGGGTCCAGCCGCGGGCCGGGGCCATGGTCGAGTACTGGAACCGGCTGCAGACCGCCCAGCGCGAGGCGGCCGCGATCCTGGGCATCGACTTCATCGACTTGAAGCCCGCCACCGCCGGACACGGCCTGTGCGCCGCCGACCCCTGGTTCAGCAACTTCCTCGATCCCCGGCAGAGCCCGTCCGCCTTGCCTTTCCACCCGTCGGCGCGCGGGGACGCGGCCGTGGCCGCCACCATCCACAGCCGCCTCGCGTCACACTGACCCGGAGAAGCAATGACGCTCACCATCACTCCCGAATCCGAGGCGACGGCCGCGCCGCCGCAATTCGCGTGGCGCGGTGTCCTACTGGTCTCCGGTCTGATCACACTGGTCTGGTCGGTCTCGGCGTTCCGGTTCCAGCTGGCGGGCGACGAGCTGTACTACCTGGCGTGCGGTCGCCGCCTCGCCGTCAGTTACGTCGACAACGGCCCGCTGATCCCAGTGATCGCGCGGCTGGCCGACGTGCTCGCGCCCGGATCGGTGATCGCGCTGCGGATCCCGGGCCTGCTGCTGCTGATCGCGGTCTCGGTGCTGACCGCCGCGGTCGCCTACGAATGCGGTGCGCGCGAACGGTTCCAGCTCCTCGCCGCCGCCGGCTACGCCGCCTCGCCGTTCATCTTCGCCTACACCGTGCTCGACAGCGTCGCCATCGATGTGGCGTTCCAGGCGTTGATCATCTGGCTACTGGTCCGCTGGGTGCGCACCCGCCGCGACCGCCTGCTCGTCGCCGCGGGTGTCGCCGGGGCGATCGACGTGCAGGACAAGTGGCTGGTGCTGATGCTCGGGGCCTGCGTCGGGGTCGCCGTGCTGGTGGCGGGTCCGCGGGAGATCCTGCGCCGCCCCGCGCTGTGGCTGGGCCTGCTGATCATGGCGGCGGCCATGGCCCCGGCCCTGCTGTGGCAGGCCGCCCACGACTGGCCGCAGCTGGCCACCAATGCCGCCATCGCGCACGAGACCGCGCAGAGCGACGGCGGCCAGTGGGGCACGGTGATCGCGATCCTGGTGGTCACCGGATTCCTCGGCGGCGGCCTGGGCGTGCTCGGCCTGTACGGTCTGGCCAAGGATTCGAAGCTGCGGCCGTACCGCTTCGTGCTCGTCGCGACGCTGCTGATGGTGGTGCTGGTGGTCGCCGGCCACGGCCGGTCCTATTACGTCGCCGGGACCATTCCCGCGATCTTCGGTGCGGGCGCGGCGATCCTGTCGGGCTGGTTCGGCACCGCCGGTCCGCGGCCGGTCGCCGTGCTGCGGCGGGTGTTCACCGGATTGACCGTCCTCACCGCGGTTTTGATGGCCGCCCTGGCCACGCTCCCCTACCCGAAGAGCTGGATCGACGTCCCCAACGCC
Organism: Nocardia sp. NPDC004582; assembly: GCF_053602115.1. Lineage (NCBI taxonomy): Bacteria > Bacillati > Actinomycetota > Actinomycetes > Mycobacteriales > Nocardiaceae > Nocardia > Nocardia sp. NPDC004582. The sequence continues at coordinate 3,441 of NZ_JBSGCY010000028.1, forward strand.
AGCCGGCTGGGCTTCCTGCAGCACTACGGCAACGACGACTGGGCCGATCTGGCCGACGCCGTGCACAAGGTGGCGAGCGGTCTGCCGCCCGAGGAGCGGGCCGTCACCGCGGTGGTCGCGGAGGCCTACAACGAGGCCGGCGCGCTCGACCACTACGGCAAGTTCCAGTCGATTCCGCCGGCCTACAGCCCCAATCGCGGTTTCGCCGTATGGGGTCCACCGCCGGACTCGGCCACGACCATTCTGTGGGTCGGCTACAACGACGGTCCGGAGCAGCGGGCCTTCCTGGCGAACTTCGGGCAGAAAACCCAAGCGCTGCAGATGATCGACGAGCTCGGCATCGCGGGGCAGAACCATCACGTGAACATCTGGATCCTGCGCGAGCCGCTGGTCCCGCTATCGGTGGCCTGGCCGAAGCTGACCTACATGATCGTCCCTCCGGCCTCGTGAGAACACTGTCGGTCGCATGAGCAACACTGTCGGTCTAGCGCAACGTTTCCGCTGGGGAGGATTTGCATGTTGAGTTTCACGACCAAGGGCGCGTCGCTGCGGCTGGCCGCCGTCGCCGCCGTGCTCGCCGCGGTGGGTTCGGTGGGCGTCGCCGGCGCCGACGAACCGGCTCCGGCGGCCGGTCGCACCCTTGTCGTACTCGGTGATTCGTTCGCCGCGAACCCGCCGTGCGACGGGATCCTGGTCAAATGCGACGGCAACAACGACACCGCCTCGCACGAGTGCCTGCACCGCGGCACCTCGTGGCCGGTCCAGCTGAGCGCGCTGATGGGCGTTCCCGCAGCCGATTTCGAGAACGCCACCTGCACCAACGCCTCGATCGACAGCGGCCCGGTCACCTCGACCGGCAAGGAGATCCCCGGCCGCGACGGCTACACCCTGTCGCAGCTGGCGATCAAGGCGAGCAAGAACGGCGCGTTCGGCCCGCGCACCCAGGTGGTCGCGATCCAGTTGGGCGCCAACGACTCCTGGCCGCGCGACTCGACCAATGTCGCCGATGCCCCCAGCCAGTTGCGCTGCGCGCTGAACATGAGCCAGGGCTGCGACCCCGACGCCGTCGACAAGGAGCACTGGCCCGAGCTCGACACCATCACCGGCGCCGCCTACGCCGACCGCATCCGCAAGGTCGTCGAGTACGTGAAGTACTACGCGCCCAACGCGAAGATCCAGCTCGTCGGCTATCCCGAACTGGCCCCGGCCAACTCGAACGCCTGGTGCCTCGACGTCCTGGGCACCTTCCGCTACTTCCAGCCCCGCGGCGGCGCGGTCAACGCCTTCTGGAACCGTCTCGACGACGCCGAACGCGAAGCGGCCCAACTCCTCTCGATCGATTTCGTCGACGCCCGCGTCCCCACCGCCGGCCACGGCCTGTGCTCCCCGGACCCGTGGGTCCTGGCCGCCCTGGACCCGAAGGTGAACCTGGTCGGACTCCCCTTCCACCCGACGCCGCGCGGTGACACGGCCGTGGCCGCCGAGGTCTACAGCCACCTCACCCGCTGATCTTCGCGTCGCCCGCACCGGGTTTCCGGTGCGGGCGACGCCATCTCATCAGGTGGACGCTGCGGCGCAGCCGATTGACCAGGGGTGATACGTCTTCGTATGGTTGATCGACGATGTCATGAGGAATCCGGTGTAATTCCGGAGCGGTCGCGCCACTGTGAGCAGCCGGTCTCGATGCGAGACGGATGCGAGTCAGACCCTCACATCGTCGGTTCGATCGGCAACGGGGACGCGGAATCCCCCTGACTCAAAGGAGTCCTTCGTGGCTACCTCTTTCGCTCCTCGCTCCGGTCTCGGCAGCGGCGCGCTCTCCATCCCGACCACCGCCCTGTGGCTGGTCGGCACCACCCTGCTGGCCCTGCTGGCCATCTACTTCATCGGCATCGACCAGGGTGCGGTGTCGGTGTTCGGCAGCGACATGCACGTGCACGAGTTCGTGCACGACGGCCGGCATTTCCTCGGATTCCCCTGCCACTAGCACCGGGAATCGAGTAGCCACAATGGAAAAGCGAATCATCGGCCGCGGGGTCCTGCTGGGAGCCCTCGGCGGATCGCTGGCGTTCGTGTTCGCCCGGATCCTGTCCGAGCCGATCATCGATCGCGCCGTCGATTACGAAGAGGGGCGCGATCACGCGCAGATGGCGCTGGACAAGGCCGCCGGCCAGTCCATGGACATGGACCACGGGGCCGAGCTGTTCACCCGCGCGCAGCAGCAGAATGTCGGACTGGGCTTCGGCGTGATCGTGTTCGGGGCGGCGCTGGGCGCGCTGTTCGCGGTCGTCTACTTTCTGGCGCTGCGCAAGGCCGGGAAGATCTCGCCGCGGAATCTGGCGCTGCTGGTGTCGGGCGGCATGTTCCTGGCGCTGTACGCGGCGCCGTTCCTGAAGTACCCGGCCAACCCGCCGTCCGTCGGGAATCCGGACACCATCGAGGAGCGCACGGCACTGTACGTGGGCCTGATCGTGATCAGCGCGGTGCTGCTGGTCGCCGCGATCTGGCTGGGGCGCAGACTGACCGCGCGCCTGGACAATTGGACCGCGACGGTCGCCGCCGCGGCGGGCTTCGTGGTGGTGATGGGCGCGCTGCTGGCGCTGTTGCCGTCGTTCTCCGAAGCGCCGGAGCCGCTGCGGGACGCGTCGGGCACGATCGTGTTCCCGGGGTTCCCGGCCGACGACCTGTACCACTTCCGGCTCTACGCCTTCGCCGGCCAGCTCCTGGTGTGGGTGGTCATCGGTGTCGGCTTCGCCTGGCTGGCGCCGCGTCTGCTGGGCGACCGCGCGGCCGAGCCCGCGCAGGCGGCATGAGCGCGGTCACCCGGCTCACCCTGGTGACGCACGCGATCACCGATGCCGTGCGGTCCGCCCGCTTTCCGGCCGATGAACCGCTGCACCCGCTCGGGTCGCGGTCGGCCGAGCAGGCGGGCGGGCTGCCCGGCCCCGCGCCCGCGACGGTGCTGCACGCGCCGGAGGCCCGGGCCGAACAGACCTGCCGGGCACTGGGATTCACCGGCATCCCGGAGCCCGCGCTGCGCGATCTGGACCACGGCGACTGGGCCGGGAAGTCGATGGACGATCTCGCGCCCGAGCAGCTCATGGGCTGGCTCACCGACCCCGGCTACCGCGGTCACGGCGGTGAATCGATCACCGGCCTGCTCGATCGGGTCGGCGCGTGGATGCGCGGTCTGACCGGGCGCGGCGAGCGCATCGTCGCGGTGACCCATCCCGCGATCGTGCGGGCCGCCGTCCTGCGCACGCTCGACGCTCCCCCGGAGTCGTTCTGGCGCATCGACATCCCGCCGTTGAGCGCCACCACCCTGCATCACCGCGGCCCGGCGTGGACGTTGCGCGCGACCGCGCACGAACTCGCGGGCTGACTTCGCTGGCAGAATCCGGGGAATGGCGCAATCCTCGGGTTCGACCACCTCTCCGGCCGTCGGCCGGGCGCTCGACATCCTCGTCCGGCTGGCGCACGGCCCCGGACCGGTCCGGGCGGCGGTGCTGGCCCGCGATCTGGGACTGCCGCGCTCGTCGGTGTATCACATCCTGTCGGTGCTGGTGGACCGCGGATTCGTGGTGTACGTACCCGGTGATCAGGCCTATGGGCTGGGCGTGACGTCCTTCGAGATCGGGTCCGCCTACCTGCGGCACGAGCCGCTGGAACGGCTGGCGCAGCCGATCCTGCACCAGCTGGCCCGGCAGCTCGGGCAGGCGGTGCATCTGGGCATTCTGCACGGCAACGAGACGGTCTACCTGCTCAAGGAACGGCCCAGCTCGGGTCCGTCGGCGGAGGTCTCGCTGATCACCGATATCGGCGTCCGGCTGCCGTCGCATCTGACCGCGAACGGCCGCGCGATCCTCGCCTCGCTGCCGGACGCGCAGGTGAAGGCGTTGTACGCCAAGCGTTCCGACTTCCTCACCCGCACCGGGCGCGGGCCGCGGTCGCTGACCGAGCTGCGCCGGGATCTGGACGAGGTGCGCGCCCGCGGCTGGGCCGAGGAGGTGGAGCTGGTGACGGCGGGCCTGCGGTCGGTGGGCGCGGCGGTCTTCGATCACAACAGCCGTCCGGTGGCGGCCCTGAGTACCACCTGGCGGACGCTGTCCTATCCCGAGCCGGAGGTGGTGGGGCAGGCGTTGCGGTGGGGCGCCGAGCGCCTGACCTCGCGTATCGCCGGTCATGTGCCCGTCGCGCCCTGACTCCGCGGCACCCTTGTGAGACCACTCACACAGGTTGTATGTTGTTGTATAGACAACCGCCGCACCGGGGAGATTTCCGACGATGACGCAGGACTGGGACGACGCCCTCCACGCCCGAATGGCCGATCACGCACTGGCCGGGGCGTACTCCCGATCCCTGCCCGAGTGGTACAAACACGACTTCGGCCCCGACCGCGCCGCCGCCGACATCGCCCGCGTCGAAGCGCTGCGACCGGAATCGTTCGACGTCGCCCTGCACGCCCCCACCGGACGCGCGCGCGGACGATGGCGGCTCACCCTCTACATCGCGGGGGCGGCCGTCTCGCTCAGCCGCATCCTGCCGGTCATCCAATCCCTGGGCGTGGAAGTCCTCGACGAACGGACCTACCCGCTCGACGACTCCACCGGACACCAGTGCTGGATCTACGACTTCGGCCTGGCCTTCGACGGCGAACCGGCGGTCGGCGCGGAAACGCACGCCCGCGTCACCGAGGCCTTCGCCGCGACCTGGCGCGGCGACGCCGAGAGCGACACCTTCAACCGCCTGGTCCTGAGCGCGGGCCTGGCCTGGCGTCCCGTGTCCGTCCTGCGCGCCTACGCGAAGTACCTGCGCCAGAGCGGATTCCCCTACAGCCCGGAGCGGATCGCGGAAGCCCTCGCCGCACACCCCGATTCCGCGCGCCTGCTGGTCGAGCTGTTCCACGCGCGCTTCGCACCGGACACGCACGGCGCGGCCGCCGAAGCCGAACTGACCGATCGCCTCAACGAGGTCATCGGCCGCGTCGTCGGGCTCGAGCCGGACCGCATTCTGCGCGCCCTCACCGCGCTCGTCCGAAACACCCTGCGCACCAATTACTTCGTGCGTGACGGCGGCGCCGAGGTGTTGTCGTTCAAACTGGACCCGCAGCGCATCGACGAACTGCCCCAGCCCAGGCCGCGATTCGAGATCTTCGCCTACTCACCCCGGGTCGAGGGCGTGCATCTGCGATTCGGCGCGGTGGCGCGCGGCGGGCTGCGCTGGTCGGACCGCAAGGAGGATCTGCGCACCGAGGTGCTCGGACTGGTCAAGGCCCAGGCGGTGAAGAACGCGGTCATCGTGCCGGTCGGCGCCAAGGGCGGATTCGTCGTCAAACAGCCCCCGCGCCCCACCGGCGACGACGCGGCCGACCGCGCCGCGCACCTGGCCGAGGGCATCGCCTGCTACCGGCAGTTCATCGCCGGGCTGCTCGACGTCACCGACAATATCGACGCCGCGACGGGTTCGGTGATCCCGGCCCGCGACGTCGTCCGCCACGACGGCGACGACACCTACCTGGTGGTGGCCGCCGACAAGGGCACCGCGACCTTCTCCGATATCGCCAACGAGGTCGCGGCCGGCTACGGCTTCTGGCTCGGCGACGCGTTCGCCTCGGGCGGGTCGGTCGGCTACGACCACAAGGCGATGGGCATCACCGCCCGCGGCGCGTGGGAGAGCGTCGAACGCCACTTCCACGACCTGGGCCGCGACACCGGGACCGCCGATTTCACGGTGGCGGGCATCGGCGATATGAGCGGCGACGTCTTCGGCAACGGAATGCTGCTCAGCGAGCACATCCGGCTGGTGGCCGCGTTCGACCACCGGCACATCTTCCTGGACCCGCGGCCGGAGGCCGGGATCTCCCACGCCGAACGCAAGCGGCTGTTCCAGCTGCCCCGCTCGTCCTGGGCCGACTACGACCGCGACCTCATCAGCCCCGGCGGCGGAGTGTGGCCGCGCACCGCGAAGTCGGTGCCGCTCGGCCCGGAAGTCCGTGCGGCACTGGGCCTTCCGGACTCGATCAGCGCGGCCGCGCCGGACGAGGTGATCCGGGCCATCCTGCGCGCGCCGGTCGACCTGCTGTGGAACGGCGGCGTCGGCACCTACGTCAAAGCCACCGCCGAGTCCCAGGCCGATGTCGGCGACAAGGCCAATGACGGCGTACGGGTGAACGCCGCCGACGTGCGCGCCACCGTGGTCGGCGAAGGCGGCAACCTCGGATTCACCGCCCTCGCCCGCGTCGAATTCGCCCGCGGCGGCGGCCGAATCAATACCGACGCCCTGGACAACTCCGCCGGCGTCGACTGCTCCGACCATGAGGTCAATATCAAGATCCTGCTCGACGCCATGATGTCGGCCGGGCGGCTCGACCGCGCCGGACGCGACCGGCTGCTGGCCGATATGACCGGCGAGGTCGGCCGGATGGTGCTGCGGGACAACCGTTCCCAGAACCGAGTCCTGGGCGTGAGCCGCGCCGACGCGGCCGCCCGGATCGCGGTGCACGCCCGCATGATCGCGCAGCTGGAGGCCCGGCGCGGATTGGTCCGCTCCTTGGAGGCGCTGCCCGACGAGACCGAACTCGCCCGGCGCGCCGCCGACGGGCACGGCCTGACCTCCCCGGAACTGGCGACCCTGCTGGCGCACGCCAAGCTCGCGCTCGAGGACGAACTGCTCGCGGGCGATCTGCCCGACGACCCCGCCCTCCACCAGCACCTGCTCGACTACTTCCCCGCGACGTTGCGAGAACGCTTCGGCGACAGCGTGTCCGAGCACCCGCTGCACCGCGAGATCGTGGCGACCCAGCTCGCCAACGACGTCATCGACCACGGCGGGATCAGTTTCGTCTTCCGGCTCGGTGAGGATTCCGCGGCCGTGGGCCCGGATGTGGTGCGCGCCTATCTGATCGCCACCCGGGTGTTCGGGCTGCACCGCCTCTGGGCCGATATCGCGGACGCCGGTCTGCCGGCGGCGGTGACCAACGGTCTCGTCCGCACCACCCAGCGGGTACTGGACCGGGCCGTGCGCTGGCTGCTGGCCCACCGCCCGCAACCGCTCGACATCACCACCGAGACAGCCCGATTCGCACCGCGACTGGCGGCGCACGCACAGCTGGTCCCGGACTGGCTGCGCGACCGTGAACTGGCCGGCCTGCAGGACCGGATCGCCGGGTCGGTCGACGCCGGGGTGCCGCGCGAGCTGGCCACCCGGGTGCATCTGCTGCTCGATCAGTTCGGGCTGCTCGACATCATCGAGGTCGCCGACGCCGGCGATCACGACCCGGCCGACGTGGCCGGGCTGTACTACGCGCTGAGCCAGGATCTGGGCACGGTGCGCCTGCTGCAGTCGGTGTCGCGGCTGTCCACCGCGGACCGCTGGAATTCGATGGCCCGCCTGGCCCTGCGTGACGACCTGTACGGATCCTTGCGCGGTCTGTGCCTGGCGCTGCTGGCCGACCGGCCCGATCCCACCGAGCCCGCGGCCGACACCCTCGCGCGGTGGGCGGCCCGCAACGCCACCCGGATCCAGCGCACCCGCTCCACCCTGGCCGAGATCTTCAGCAGTCCCGCGGCCGATGTCGCCGCCATGTCGGTGGCGGTGCGTCAGATTCGCGGCCTGGTCCACACGGCGTGATTCCGGGCGAACCCTCGATCCCTTACGAACCCTGTACGTCGAAGGTTCCCGCGAGCCGGTAGCGGGAACCGGGGTGCAGCAGCCGCGCCGCGCTGACCAGCCGATCCTCGGACCAGGTCCGGCGGCGGATGAGCAGGCACGGCTCGGTCTCGTCGAGCCCGAGCAGCGCGCACTCGTCGGCGGTCGGCAGCACCGCCTCCACCACGTGCTCGCCCCGGCCCAGCGGGGCCACCGTCACCAGGTAGGTGTTGGGCGTCGTGGTGGTGAAATCCTGTTCCAGATAGCGCGGCGCGAGTTCGGGATTCACGAACCGGTCCTCGAGCTGGATGGCCAGGCCGTCCTCGAAATGCACCAGCTTGGAATGGAATACGGCGCTGCCCTCCTCCACGCCGAGCTCCTGCGCGATCGCCGCGTCCGCCGCGCGCTGCTCCAGCGACACCACCTCGGCCCGGTGCCCGTGTCCGCGGTCGTGGATCTCGTCGGCGATATTGCGCACCTCGACCAGCGCCGAGCTGACCTTGCGCCCGGCCACGAAGGTGCCGACGCCGATCAGCCGGTCCACCAGCCCGTCGGCGCTCAGTTCGCGCAGTGCGCGATTGATCGTCATGCGCGACAACCCCAGCGCCCCGACCAACTGGTTCTCCGAGGGCAGCAGTTCGCCCTCGCGCCAGCGGCCCGCCACGATCTGCTCCGCGATCATGTCCTTGACGCGCCGATACGCCGGGGCCGCGCCGTGGCTGCGAGCCGCGTACAGCGCCGCGATATCCGCCTCGTCCATGGCCACATTCGTCACCTGTTCCACATCCTGCCCATCGGTGGACATCAGCCCGTTCGGGCCCAAGTGTATCGGCGCAGCTCCGGGCCGCCGCGACCGTCAAGTGTCTGAGATCCGAGAATCCTGGCCGCCGACGCTGTTCCAGGGCTCGGATCCGGAGTGTTATGGGCGTCACCACCAGTCAGTACACAGGAGTCCCGATGACCACCAACACCCCGTCCGGCCCCCGCCCGGTCCGCGCGCCGCGCGGCGCCGACCTGAACTGCCTCGGCTGGCAGCAGGAGGGCGCCCTGCGCATGCTGATGAACAACCTCGACCCCGAGGTCGCCGAGCGCCCCGACGATCTGGTCGTCTACGGCGGCACCGGGCGCGCGGCCCGCAGCTGGGACGCCTACGACGCCATCGTGCGGACCCTGAAGACGCTGAAGGACGACGAGACGCTGCTGGTGCAGTCCGGCAAGCCGGTCGGCGTCATGCGCACCAACGAGTGGGCGCCGCGGGTGCTGCTGGCCAACTCCAACCTGGTCGGCGACTGGGCCAACTGGGAGCAGTTCCGCAAGCTCGAGGCCGAGGGCCTGATGATGTACGGCCAGATGACCGCGGGCTCGTGGATCTACATCGGCAGCCAGGGCATCCTGCAGGGCACCTACGAGACCTTCGGCGCGGTGGCGCGCAAGCGTTTCGGCGGCACCCTGGCCGGCACCATCACCCTGACCGCCGGCGTCGGCGGCATGGGCGGCGCGCAGCCGCTCGCGGTGACCATGAACGACGGCGTCGCGATCTGCGTCGACGTCGACGTCACCCGCATCGACCGCCGCATCGCCCACGGCTACCTCGACGTCAAGGCCGATAACCTCGATGCCGCACTGGAATTGGCGATCCAGAAGCGCGACGCGCGGGAACCGCTGTCCATCGGCGTGGTCGGCAATGCCGCGGAGATCTTCCCGCGCCTGCTCGCCATGGGCGCCCCGATCGACATCGTGACCGACCAGACCTCCGCCCACGACCCGCTGTCCTACCTGCCGCTGGGCGTCGACGTCGCCGACTGGCACCGGCGCGCCGCCGAGGACCCCGAGTGGTTCACCACCGAGGCCCGCAAGTCCATGGCCGCGCACGTCGAGGCGATGGTCGGCTTCATGGACGCCGGCGCCGAGGTGTTCGACTACGGCAACTCCATCCGCGACGAAGCCCGCAAGGGCGGCTACGAGCGCGCCTTCGAGTTCCCCGGCTTCGTGCCCGCCTACATCCGGCCGCTGTTCGAAGAGGGCCTGGGCCCGTTCCGCTGGGCCGCGCTGTCGGGCGACCCGAAGGACATCGCCGCCACCGACCAGGCCATTCTCGATCTGTTCCCGGAGAACGAGCACCTCAAGCGCTGGATCACCATGGCGCAGGAGAAGGTGCACTTCGAGGGCCTGCCCGCCCGCATCTGCTGGCTCGGCTACGGCGAACGCCACCGCGCCGGACTGAAGTTCAACGAGATGGTCGCCTCCGGTGAGCTGTCCGCGCCGCTCGCCATCGGCCGCGATCACCTGGACTCCGGTTCGGTCGCCTCCCCCTACCGCGAGACCGAGGCCATGGCCGACGGCTCCGACGCCATCGCCGACTGGCCGCTGCTCAACGCACTGGTCAACACCGCCTCCGGCGCGTCGTGGGTGTCGATCCACCACGGCGGCGGCGTCGGCATGGGCCGGTCCATCCACGCCGGTCAGGTGTGTATCGCCGACGGCACCGAGCTGGCCGCCCGCAAGCTCGAGCGGGTGCTGAGCAACGATCCCGCCATGGGCGTGATCCGCCACGTCGACGCCGGCTACCAGCACGCGGCCGACGTCGCCGCGACCCGCGGCGTTCGAATCCCGATGCAGGAGAACTGAACCCACATGCGACATGAATCCGGGCAGTGGACGGTCGTCGACAATATCGGCGCGCTGGTCACCAATGATCCCGAGATCGGCGACGGCGAACTCGGGGTGCTCCGCGATGCCGCCGTGGTGATCGGCGACGGCCTGATCCAGTGGGTCGGCCCGCGCACCCGCCTGCCCGAGGGCAGCGCCGGGACGCGGGTGGACCTGGAAGGCCGTGCCGCCCTGCCCGGATTCGTCGACAGTCACGCGCATCTGGTGTTCGGCGGGGAACGGTCGGAGGAGTTCGCGGCCCGGATGACCGGCGCGCCCTATGGGGCGGGCGGCATCCGCACCACCATCGCCGCCACCCGCGCCGCCGCCGACGCGACCCTGGACGCGAACATGGCCCGCCTGGTCGCCGAGGCCGCGCGGACCGGCACCACCACGATCGAATCCAAGTCCGGCTACGGCCAGACCGTTGCCGATGAGTTGCGGAGCCTCGAGGTCATCGCCCGGCACACGCCGGAGACGACCCTGCTGGCCGCGCATGTCACCCCGCCGGAGTTCGCCGGGCGCAGCGATGATTACGTGCGGCTGGTCGTCGACGAGATGATCCCGGCGTGCGCACCGCACGCCAAGTGGATCGACGTCTTCTGCGAGGAGGGCGCTTTCGACGCCGACCAGTCCCGGGCGGTGCTCGAGGCGGGCATCGCGGCCGGACTCACCCCGCGGGTGCACGGCAACCAGCTCAGCTACGGCGCCGGCGTCCGGCTGGCCGCCGAGCTGGGCGCGGCCTCGGTCGACCACGTCACCTACACCACCGACGAGGATGTCGAGGCGCTGGCGGCGTCCACTACGGTCGCGACCCTGCTGCCGGGGGCCGACTTCTCCACCCGCAACAAGTATCCCGACGCGCGCGCCCTGCTCGACGCGGGCGTGACGGTCGCGCTGGCCGCGGACTGCAACCCGGGAACCTGCTACACCACCAGCATTCCGTTCTGTATCGCGCTGGCCGTGCGCGAAATGCACATGAGCCCCGACGAAGCCGTGTGGGCGGCCACAGCGGGCGGCGCGGCGGCGTTGCGGCGCAACGACATCGGCCGCATCCGGGTCGGCGCGCGCGCCGATCTGATCGCACTGGACGCACCCTCGCACCTGTATCTGGCCTATCGGCCGGGTGTGGCGCTGGTGCGCGAGATCTGGAAGGACGGTCACCGGCTATGACCGCTGTCGATCACCCGCCCGCGCCCTGGTCGGGGCGCGACGACGGCCCGGGCGCCGCACACCTGCGCTGGCACCGCGCGATCACGCCCTACTCCCCCGAAACCCCTTCCGGAGCAAGCGTTCTGGTCGGCTTCAGCAGCGATGAGGGGGTCCGCCGTAACAAGGGGCGGACCGGAGCTGCCGCCGGACCAGCCGCGCTGCGGCAGGCACTGTCGTCCATGGCGCTCCCCTGCCCGGCAAGCGCCATGGACGCCGGTGACGTGGCGGTCGAGGACGGTGATCTGGAAGCCGGCCAGCGCCGGCTGGGCGCGGTGGTGACCGACCTGCTCGACGCCGGGCACTTCGTGACCGTGCTCGGCGGCGGGCACGAGGTGGCCTACGGCAGCTATCTCGGCATCGCCGACTCGCGGGCGGTCGCGTCGGGAGCGCGCCTGGGCGTACTCAACCTCGACGCCCATTTCGATCTGCGTGGCGATCCGACACCCAGTTCGGGCACACCGTTCCGGCAGATGGCCGAGCGGGAGGCCGAGGCCGGGCGGGCGCTGAACTACGCCGTGCTGGGCATTTCGCAGCCGAGCAATACCGTGGCGCTGTTCGAGACCGCCGCGGCCCTGGGCGTGCGCTATCGGCTCGACGAGGACTGCACCGCCACGGAGCTGCCCGGGGTGCGCGGTTTCGTGGAGGAGTTCCTGGCCTCCGTCGATGTCCTGTATATGACCATTGACCTGGATGTCCTGCCCGCGGCGGTGGCTCCGGGCGTCAGCGCGCCCGCCGCGTACGGCGTACCGCTGGAGGTCGTCGAGCGGGTATGTGACCTGGTCGCGCACAGCGGCAAGCTCGCCCTGCTGGACGTGGCGGAACTGAATCCGGACCTCGATATCGATCATCGGACCGCGCGCACGGCCGCTCGGCTGATCCACCGGATCGCGACTCGGCGCGGCGGCCATCTAGATTAGTTGCCGTCGTGTAACTGCACACTCTTGACACAGTTGTATAGACAGCCCTATACATGTGTGAACGCACTCACAATCCCTGTCGAACTGCGTCGTGAACAACCCAGGGAGTCCGATCCGTGAAAGACATCTCCTCGACCCTGACCCGGGGTCTCACCGCCCGCCACATCCGATTCATCGCACTCGGATCCGCGATCGGCACCGGCCTGTTCTACGGCTCGGCCGAGGCGATCAAGCAGGCCGGACCGTCGGTCCTGCTCGCCTACCTGATCGGCGGCGCGGTCATCTTCATCGTGCTGCGGGCGCTGGGCGAAATGGCGGTCCGCAACCCGGTGTCCGGGTCGTTCGGCGAGTACGCCAGCCAGCACATCGGCCCGCTGGCCGGGTTCCTCACCGGCTGGACCTACGTGTTCGAGATGGTCATCGTGCTGCTCGCCGACACCACCGCCTTCGGCGTCTACATGGGGTTCTGGTACCCCGATGTGCCCCGGTGGATCTGGGTGCTGGCGATCGTCTTCTTCATCGGCGCGATCAACCTGCTCAACGTCAAGGTCTTCGGTGAACTCGAATTCTGGTTCAGCCTGGTCAAGGTGGTCGCCATCATCGCCATGATCGCGGGCGGGATCGCGGTTCTCATCTGGGGATTCGGCATCCACGACACCAGCACCGGCCTGTCCAACCTGAACGCCGGCGGCGGCTTCTTCGCCAACGGGATCGGCGGCTTCCTCGGCTGCTTCGCGATCGTCATGTTCGCCTTCGGCGGTTCGGAGATCATCGGCGTCACCGCCGGCGAGGCCGAGAACCCCGAGCGCACCATCCCGCGCGCGATCAACACCGTGCCCGTCCGCATCATCCTGTTCTACGTCCTCACCCTGGCCGTGATCATGGCCGTCACGCCGTGGAACGAGATCGGCGACGAGGGCAGCCCGTTCGTGCAGATCTTCAACAGCCTGGGCCTGGGCTCGGCGGCGACCGTGCTGAACATCGTGGTGATCACCGCCGCGCTCTCGGCCATCAACAGCAATATCTTCGGCGCGGGCCGGATGATGTACGGCATGGCCCTGCGCGGGCAGGCCCCCGCGGTGATGCGGCGGGTCTCCAGCAACGGCGTGCCGTGGATGACCGTCGTCATCATGGTGTCGGCCCTGCTGGTCGGCGTGGTGCTCAACTACCTGATCCCGGACCGGGTCTTCGTGGTCATCGCCTCGATCGCCACCTTCGCCACGGTCTTCGTGTGGCTGATGATCCTGCTGTCGCACTTCCGCTCCCGCAAGCAGATGACCGCGGCCGAGGCCGCGAATCTGAAGTTCCCGGTGCCGTTCTGGCCCTACCTGCCGATCGCCGCGATCGCGGGCCTGGCCTTCGTCATCATCCTGCTCGCCTTCGACGCCGACACCCGGGTGGCGCTGGTCGTCGGAGCCGTCTGGCTGGTCCTGCTCACCGCCGCCTTCCGGCTGTGGGTGCGGCCCGCTACCCAACCCGTTCCGGTGGCCCTCGCGGACCCGGCTCCGGAAATCGCCCTGCCCTGAACAAGATTCGATAGGACTACATCACGATGAGCGCGAACACTCTCCGACTCTCCGAGGAAAACACCGCAGCCTCCGACGCCGAAGTCGTCGTCGGCGTCGGCGCCCTCAGCCCCGAGGACGTGGTCCGGGTCGCCCGCGGCAATGCCACGGTGCGGCTGTCGGAGGACGCGCTCACCGTGATCGCGGCCAGCCGCACCCGCATCGAGGCGCTGGCCGCGGACCCGAAGCCGGTCTACGGCGTGTCCACCGGCTTCGGCGCCCTGGCCACCCGCCACATTCCGCTGGAGCTGCGAACCCAGTTGCAGCGCAGCCTGGTTCGCTCGCACGCGGCCGGGTCGGGCGCCGAGGTCGAGCGTGAGGTGATCCGGGCGCTCATGCTGCTGCGGCTGTCCACGCTGGCGACCGGCCGCACCGGCGTGCGTGTGGAGGTCGCGCAGGCGTACGCCGCGCTGCTGTCGGCGGGGATCACCCCGGTCGTGCACGAGTACGGCAGCCTCGGCTGTTCCGGCGACCTGGCCCCGCTGTCACACGTCGCCCTCGCGGTGATGGGCGAGGGCATGGTCCGCGACGCGGAGGGCACGCTCATGCCCGCCGCGCAGGCGCTGGCCGCGGCCGGTCTCGAGCCGATGGTCTTCGCCGAGAAGGAGGGCCTGGCGCTGATCAACGGCACCGACGGCATGCTCGGCATGCTGGTGCTGGCCTGCCACGACCTGCGCCGGCTGCTGCGCCTGGCCGACGTGACCGCGTCGATGAGCGTCGAGGGCCTGATGGGCACCGACAAGGTGTTCGCCGCCGACCTGCAGGCGCTGCGCCCGCAGCCGGGCCAGGCGGTCGCCGCCTCGAATATGGTTCGGCTGCTGCGGGATTCGGGCATCGTGGCCAGCCACGCCACCCCCGACTGCACGGTGGTGCAGGACGCGTACTCGCTGCGCTGCGCCCCGCAGGTCGCCGGCGGCGCCCGCGACACCCTCGCGCACGCCGAGATGATCGCCTCCTACGAATTGGCCAGCGCCGTCGACAATCCGGTGGTCACCCTCGACGGGCGGGTGGAGTCCAACGGCAACTTCCACGGCGCGCCGGTCGCCTATGTGCTCGACTTCCTGGCCATCGTGGTGGCCGACGTGGCCAGCATCAGCGAACGCCGCACCGACCGCTTCCTGGACAAGGCCCGCAACCACGGCCTGCCGCCGTTCCTGGCCGACGATCCCGGCGTGGACAGCGGCCACATGATCGCCCAGTACACCCAGGCCGCGATCGTCTCCGAGCTCAAGCGCCTGGCCGCGCCCGCCAGCGTGGATTCGATCCCGTCCTCGGCCATGCAGGAGGACCACGTGTCCATGGGCTGGTCGGCGGCCCGCAAACTGCGCCGCGCCATCGACGGCCTGACCCGGGTGCTGGCCATCGAGGCCCTCACCGCGGCCCGCGCCCTGGATCTGCGCGCGCCGCTGGAGCCGTCGCCCGCGACCGCCGCGGTCCGCGACCGCATTCGCGAATCGGTGCAGGGCCCGGGCCCGGACCGCTACCTGGCTCCGGAGATCGAGGCCGTGGTGCGCCTCGCGGCCTCGGGTGAGCTGCTGGCGGGCGCCGAATCGGTGGTCGGCCCGCTGGCCTGATCCCGCGATACCGCGGAGGCCCGGAACCTGGTGGTTCCGGGCCTCTTTCGCGCACACCGGGTCAGGCGTGCGGCGGGAACTGGCCGTCCGCTTTCACGGTGGTGCCGTTGAGCGTGAAGGTGACGACGCTGGGACCGCCCTGCGGGCAGCACATGGGATCGCTGTTGTCGAGCCAGCGGTAGGTCAGCGAGAGCGAGTTCCGCGTCTTGCCGGTGACCTGGGTGTACATGTACGGGTCGGCGGTGGCGGTGCCCAGATACGTGCCGCCGGTGAAGAACAGCACGTGCGTGTACGGGTGATTGGTATTGGAGTTCACCATCATCCACGACAGCACGCCGTCACAGCCCGAGGCGAGCGCGGCATCGCTCGCCTGGCCGGTCTGCCACCCGCCGACCGGCGGCGGGTTCAGCTTGGCGATGGCGGCGCGCGCCAGGTCGGAGTTGATGTCGAAGCACAGTCCGTGCCCGCTCCCCGCGGGCGCGCCACCCTGTTGCCGCGGCGCGGCCCCGCCCGAGGTCGTCGCGGGGCTCCCGGGCGAGGCCGGAGTGCCCGCACTCGTCGCCACCGGAGCCGCGCCGCTGGTCGTCACCGGCCCCGTCGACGATCCCGGATCGCACGCGGTGGTCACCGCCACCACGGCGGCCGCCATCGCGATCAGCGCCGCTGTCCTGGTCTGCATGAGTCCTCCCCGAGCACCTGTCACGCCCTCATCATCGGCCGCGTGAGCAGCGGCGTTATCGAGAACCGCTGTGCGAGAATGCGGCATGAGCATCAAGATCGACGCCCTCGACTCCGCACTGCTCAAAGCATTGGCGGCCGATCCCCGGGTGCCGATCCTGGAGTTGGCGCAGCGGCTGGGCATCGCGCGGAACACCGTGCAGGCGCGGATGAAACGGCTCGAGGCGGCCGGGGTGGTGCGGGGATATCCGCCGGACGTGGATCTCGAGGCCATCGGCTTCGCGGTGCACGCGTTCCTGGGCATCGAACTGGATCAGAACAGGATGAACGACATCGTCGAGGCGTTGCGGGCGTTCCCGAACGTGCTCGAGGTGCACGCCACCACCGGGCGCGGGGATCTGCTGGTGCGGGTGGCGGCGCGGTCGCAGCCGGATCTGCTGGGCGTCATCCAGCGCGTGCACGCCATCGAGGGGGTCAAGCACACCGAGACCATGCTGGCCCTGGCGACGCCGATCGAATACCGGTCGCTGCCGCTCGTCGAGCACCTCACCAGTCATCCCGGCCCCGACGCACCCTGACCGGCCGAACAGCGCCCGACTGACCAGAATGCTGCGCACCTCACAGTGTTCCAGATCACTTTTGAGCAGTCTGATCAACTTTTCACGCGACTGTTGACACAGATCACACATCACGGCAGATTTCGCAGCACCGATCGCTTGGTCCCTTCGTTGCGGCTCACAATCTGGGCCGTGGAGAGTGTGGTGACTGTTCATGACCGACGTTGCCTGCGCGCCTGCACCACAGGCCGAACCGGCTACGCCCTACGATCTCGCCGACCGCTACCGGTCGGGTGCGGGTCCGGTCCTTCTCACCGGTGTGCAGGCCATCGCCCGCCTGCTGGTGGAACAGCATGTCCGCGATATGCGCGCCGGTCACCGGGTCGCGACCTTCGTGTCCGGGTACCAGGGCAGCCCGCTGGGCGGGGTCGACAAGATGCTGCTGGGCATGCCGACCGTGCTGACCGAACACGACATCGCCTTCGTGCCCGGCTTCAACGAGGAGCTCGCGGCCACCGCGGTGTGGGGTAGCCAGGCCGATCTGCCCGCCGGGACGCCGACCCACGACGGCGTGGTCGGCGTCTGGTACGGCAAGGGGCCGGGCGTGGACCGGGCCACCGACGCCATCCGGCACGCCAATATGTACGGGGTGAATCCGCGCGGCGGCGTGCTGCTGCTGGTCGGTGACGACCCGGCCTCGAAGTCCTCGACCGTGCCCGCGGTGAGCGAGCGGTCGCTGGCCGCGATGGGCGTGCCGGTGCTGTTCCCGCGCAATGCCCGCGAGATCATCACCATGGGCATACAGGGGATCGCGCTGTCGCGGGCCTCGGGCTGCGTCGTGGCGCTGAAGATCGTGGCCGATGTCGCCGACGGGGCGTGGACGGTGGACGGCTCGGTCGCGAACCTGACCATCGCCGTGCCCGAAGTGCAGTGGGAGGGAAAGACTTTCGCCTACCGGCAGCGGCCGATGGCGGCGCCGGCCGACAGCGTGCTCGCCGAGGCCGATCTGTACGGGCCGCGCTGGGCGACCGTGCGCGCCTTCGGGACCGCCAATGACCTCGATGTCATCGAGGTCGATCCGGTCCACGCGCGGATCGGGATCGCGGCCACCGGCACCACCTTCGACGCGGTCCGGCAGGGCCTGCACGATCTCGGCGTCGACGAGGCGGCCATGCACCGGGCGGGGATCCGCCTGCTGCGCATCGGCATGCCGTATCCCGTCGGCGCGCAGCGGGTCACCGAATTCGCGCGCGGCCTGGAACAGATCATCGTGGTGGAGGACAAGACCGCCTTCGTCGAGACCCAGATCCGCGAGATCCTGTACGGCGGCACCGATGCCCCGCGCATCCTCGGCAAGCTGGACGGGAACGGGCTGCCGCTCATGCCGTTCGACGGCGAGCTCACCGCGGGCCGTCTGCTCGGCCCGCTGCGCCGGGTGCTGCGCGAGCACGTCGAGCTGAAGAAGGCCCCGCCCCCGGCGCTGTCGCTGGAGGTGCTGTCCGCCAAGCGCACCCCGTACTTCTGCAGCGGCTGCCCGCACAACCGCTCCACCGCCATCCCCGCGGGTTCCATCGGCGGCGGCGGCATCGGCTGCCACACCCTGGTCACCCTGTCCGGGCGCGGCGACAGCGCGGTCACCGGCCTCACCCAGATGGGCGGCGAGGGCAGCCAGTGGATCGGGCAGGCCCCGTTCACCGATGTGCCGCACCTGTTCCAGAACATCGGCGACGGGACGTTCTTCCACTCCGGGCAGCTGGCGGTGCAGGCGTGCGTGGCGGCGGGGGTGAACATCACCTACAAGCTGCTCTACAACGAGGTCGTCGCCATGACCGGCGCGCAGGACGTGGAGGGGCAGCTCTCGGTCGCGCAGCTGACCCACAAGCTGACCACCGAGGGCGTGAAGCAGATCATCATCTGCGCCGATGATCCCAAGCGGCACAACAAGAAGGCGCTCGCCAAGGGCACCCTGCTGTGGCATCGCGACCGGCTCGACGAGGCGCAGAAGACGCTGCGCGAGATCAAGGGCGTCACGGTTCTCATCTACGACCAGCACTGCGCGGCCGATGCCCGCCGGCAGCGCAAGCGCGGCACCCTGCCGGTCCGCAACACCCGTGTGGTGATCAACGAGGCCGTGTGCGAGGGCTGCGGCGACTGCGGCACCAAGTCGAACTGCCTGTCGGTGCAGCCGGTGGAGACCGAGTTCGGGCGCAAGACCCGGATCGATCAGACCTCGTGCAATACCGACTACAGCTGCCTGGACGGGGACTGCCCATCGTTCGTGACCGTGGAACTGCGTCCGGATGCCAAGGGCGGCAAGGGTTCCCAGCGAGTCCGTGGGCTGCGTCGCAAGCCGGCCGAACCGCCGCAGGTGACGGACCCGGGTCTCGGCGCACCGCTGGGCACGCAGAACGTGCTCATCGCGGGCATCGGCGGCACCGGCATCGTGACGGTCAACCAGGTGCTGGCCACGGCCGCGCTGCGGGCCGGGTACGCGGTGGAGAGCCTGGATCAGATCGGGTTGAGCCAGAAGGCCGGGCCGGTGCTGTCGCATCTGCGGTTCTCCGCGACGGAATTGGAGCCGTCGAACCGGCTCACCCCGGGCAGCGCGGACTGCATCATGGCCATCGACCTGCTGACCGCCGCCGACCCGAAGAACCTGGCGTACGGCAACCCGAACGGCACTGTCGTGGTGGCCTCGACCAGCCAGACCCCGACCGGCGACATGGTCTACGACAAGTCGGTCGCCTACCCGGAGACCGGTCCGCTGCTGGATCGGCTGGCGGCGGTGTCGGATTCGCAGGTCGGCTTCGACGCCCTGGGCGCGGCGCAACACCTGTTCGGCACTACCGCCGCCGCCAACTTCCTGATGGTCGGCGCGGCCTTCCAGACCGGCGGTCTGCGGCTGCCCGCCGCGGCGATCGAGGAGGCGATCGGCATCAACGGTATCGCGGTGCCGGCCAATATCGCGGCGTTCCGCTGGGGCCGGGTGGCCATCGCGGATCCGGCCGCGTTCGCGGCGGCCACCGATTCCGGTGCGGCCCAGCGCGTTCCGCGGGTCGTTCCCGCCGAACTGCTGGCGGGCACCGGCTTCGACGGCGAGGTCCGGCGGCTGGTGGAGCTGCGCGCCGGCGAACTGATCGGCTATCAGAACATCAAGGTCGCGCGCCGCTACATCGACACCGTGCAGGCCGCCTGGACCGCCGAGCGCGCGATCACCGAGCGCACCGATTTCAGCGCGGCCGTGGCGCGCGGGCTGTACAAGTTCACCGCCTACAAGGACGAGTACGAGGTCGCCCGCCTGCTGGTCGATCCCGCCTTCCTCGACGAGGTCAAGGCGCAGGTCCCCGGCGGCGAGAACCTCACCTACAAGCTGCACCCGCCGGTGCTGCGGGCGCTGGGCCGCACGAAGAAGATCGGCCTCGCCCCGAAATCCCATGTGGCCCTGAAGCTGCTCGCCAAGGGCAAGGCGCTGCGCGGGACCAAGCTCGACCCCTTCGGCTACGCCCACGTCCGCAAGGTGGAACGGGAACTGCTGTCCCACTACACCGAGATGGTGCACCGCCTCGCCACCGGTCTCACCGCCGACGGGTACGTCACCGCCGTCGAGGCGGCAGCCCTGCCGGATGTCGTCCGCGGCTACGAGGACGTCAAGCTCGGCAACGTCGAGCTCTACCGCGCGCGCCTGCGCGAACTCGGCCTCGACGGCTGACCCGGCGCTGCCCGCCGCCAATTCCACACCAGCCCAGAGCAATACGGCGACGATCAGCGACCGTCGCCCGCCCTCGGCGATCTCCGACCACCCTATGGCGTGGGATCGCCACGGCCCGCGCCCACCGGACGCGACCGCCGAACCCCGGCCGCCCACCACGCGGCCCCACCGAGCCGCCACGAGCGGCGACCACGAAAGGAATCGACCGTGACCGCAATGCACACCGACGCAGGGGTTTTCGGCCGCTCGCACGAACTGAGCGCCCGGCGACACGAGCAGGTGGTGTTCTGCGAGGACGACCGCAGCGGGCTCAAGGCGATCATCGCGATTCACTCGACCAGGCTGGGCCCGGCGCTCGGCGGCACCCGGATGTACCCGTACGCCTCCGAGGCGGCCGCGCTGGACGACGTGCTGCGACTGTCGTGGGGCATGACCTACAAGGCCGCGGCCTCCGGGGTGGATCTGGGCGGCGGCAAGGCCGTCATCATCGGCGATCCCGCGACCGACAAGAGCGAGGAGCTGTTCGCCGCCTACGCGCGGTTCGTGGAATCCCTGGGCGGGCGCTACATCACGGCGGGCGACGTGGGCACCGATACCGATGACCTGGACGCGATCGGCCGCTACACCAGCCATGTGACCGGCCGCAGCGTCGCGGCGGGCGGCTCCGGCGACAGCGCCCGGCTCACCGCCCTGGGCGTGTTCAACGCCATGCGCGCCGGAGCCGAATCTGTATGGGGCGCACCGACTCTTTCCGGCCGGACGGTGGGCGTCGAGGGCGTCGGCAAGGTGGGCGGCGAATTGATCCGGCTGCTACTGGCCGACGGCGCGGAGGTTTGCGCGACCGACGTGAACACCGCTGCCCTGGAACGTCTTTCGACCGAACACCCGTCGGTTCGACTGTTGAGCAGTGTCGCCACCGCTCCGGTCGATGTCTACGCCCCCTGCGCGCTCGGCGGCACGCTCACCGTGTCCAGTGCCGAGGCCATCGAGGCGAAACTCGTCTGCGGGGCGGCCAACAACCAGTTGGCCACGCCCGCGGTGGAATACGCCCTGAACGAGCGCGGCATCACCTGGGTCCCGGATTTCGTGGCCAATGCCGGTGGGCTGGTTCAGGTGGCCGGTGAGCTGCGGCACGCGGCGCCGGCCGAGGTCGAAGAAGCGGTGAGGGGCATCTTCGGCCGTTGCCGCGACATCATCGCGGAATCCCAGGCCGAGGGCATCGGCACCGGTGCGGCGGCGAACAGGTTCGCGGAGCGGCGGCTCGACGCCATCCCGCGAGTTCGCTGAGCGCGGCACCGAAACTCTTCGGAAAGGAGACGAACAGTGGCGTTCGCGAGCGGAGTGTTCCGCACGAAATCGGTCGAGCAATCGATTCGGGATACCGATGAACCGGATTCCAAACTGCGCAAGGATCTGACCGCGCGGGATCTGACCATCTTCGGTGTCGCCGTGGTCATCGGGGCGGGCATCTTCACGCTCACCGCCCGCACCGCGGGCCAGGTGGCGGGGCCGTCGGTCTCGCTGGCCTTCGTGTTCGCGGCCATCGCGTGCGGGCTGACGGCGTTGTGCTACGCCGAATTCGCCTCGACCGTGCCGGTGGCGGGCAGTGCGTACACGTTCGCGTACGCCACTTTCGGCGAGGTCATCGCCTGGATCATCGGCTGGGACCTGATCCTGGAGTTCGCGCTCGCGGTGTCGGTGGTCGCCAAGGGGTGGTCGCAGTATCTCGGCGAGGTGCTGCACGGGCTGGTGAGCCCGGTCGCGCATATCGGGTCGATCAGCTTCGACTGGGGCGCGGTGGTGATCATCGCCGTGGTGGGCACGCTGCTGGCGACCGGCACCAAGCTGTCGTCGCGGGTGTCGGCGGTGGCGGTGGCCATCAAGCTGGCCGTGATCGCGTTGGTACTGGTGGTCGGGGCGACCTACTTCAAGGCGTCCAATCTGACCCCCTATATTCCCCCGGCCCAGCCGTCGGAGCAGGCGGGCGGCGTGCACCAGTCGCTGTTCTCCTTCCTGACCGGTTCCGGCGGAACCAGTTTCGGCTGGTACGGCCTGCTGGCAGCGGCCTCGCTGGTGTTCTTCGCGTTCGTCGGCTTCGACGTGGTGGCCACCACCGCCGAGGAGACCCGCAACCCGCAGCGCGACGTCCCGCGCGGCATCTTCGCCTCCCTGGCCATCGTGACCGTGCTCTACGTGGCGGTCTCGCTGATCCTCACCGGTATGGTCCCCTACACCGAGCTGGCGAGCGGAAACGCCACCCTGGCAACCGCTTTCGCCATCCACGGTGCGACCTGGGTGAAGAACATCATCTCGATCGGCGCGCTGGCGGGCCTGTCCACCGTCGTCATGGTCATGTTCCTGGGCCAGACCCGGGTGCTGTTCGCCATGGCCCGCGACGGCCTGCTCCCGCGCGGTCTGGCCCATACCGGCAAGCACGGCACCCCGGTCCGGCTGACCGTCCTGGTCGGCGTCATCTGCGCCCTGCTGGCCGGTTTCGTCGACTTCGGGACCCTCGAGGAAATGGTCAATATCGGCACCCTGGTGGCCTTCGTCCTGGTCTCCCTGGGCGTCCCGATCCTGCGCCGCACCCGCCCCGACCTGAAGCGCGGCTTCCGCGTCCCCCTGGTCCCCCTCATCCCCATCCTGGCCGCCCTGGCCTGCCTGTGGCTGATGCTGAACCTGTCCATCGAAACCTGGCTCCGCTTCGTCATCTGGATGGCCCTCGGCATCGTCATCTACTTCGCCTACAGCCGCTCCCATTCGGTCCTCGGCCGACAGAAAGCCCCTGCCGCGGAAGCCATCCCGGCCAGGGAACCGGACCCCGTCCCCTGACGCCACAACGAGCTACGGGCCCTCCGCCGTCCAGGCGAGGGCCCGTCGTCTCGACCGGCCGCACGAGATCCCTACTGCAATCCCGCGATCCGGTTCCCGCTGACCACTCGCAGGTTGCCCGGGGGCGGCCCGAGCTCCGAAAAGCTCGCCGAGCGCAATTCGAGCAGTAGCGACTTCGCCTGCGCGAGCAGCGCCTGCTGCCGTTCGATCCGCGCGATATGCTCGTCGAAGCGCCGCTGGGCGTGCTCACAGCGTGACTGGGCCAGATTGTCCACACAGGGCAGCACCGCGACGATATCGGTGATGTCGAGCCCGACCTGCAGGAGCAGCTTGATCTTCGCCACCTGCTCGACCGCGCCGGCATCGAAATCGCGGTACCCATTACCGCTGCGCCGCGACGTCAGCAGGCCGACCGATTCGTAGTGCCGGATGGACCGCGCGCTCGCCCCCGACCGTTCCGCCAGTTCACCGATGTGCACCGCCAGCCTCCTCCATCGTCACGCCGCCATCGTCGAACGTCGATGCCGTGACGCGACGGCGCTGACGGTCGGCGGCCAGATAGCAGGTCAGCGACAGCACCAATAGCGAGACGACCACCACCGCGATGCCATGGAATCCGGAAAAGCGGGTGATCAAGATGCCGCCGATGACCCCACCGATGGTAGTGCCGAGGTACATCGTCGAATTCGCCAGCGCCGACACCGTTCCGCGCGCAGTGGTGGTCAGCGCCTGCATGGTCGCCATGAACACCGGGAACACGAATCCGCCGATCAGGAAGATCACGCACAGGAGTGCCACCGCCACACCGATGGTCGGCGCGAAGGGCAGCGCCGTGTACAACCCGACGAGCGCGATGATCGCGACCCGGCGCGATTTCTCCGGTCCCAGCCGGGCAGCCGTTCCCGAACCGAACAGCGAGCCGACGGCATTGGCCGCACCCAGCACCACAATGGCGAGCCCCACTCCGGTCACCGACAATCCGAAGTCGCCCGTGAACCACGTTCCGATGAACGAGAAGGCGGTGAAATTGCCGGTCTGGAACAGCAGATAGGCCAGGAAGAGCCAAGGCGCGGTCGGTGTCCTGATCAACGTCAGATAGGTGGCCCCGAGTCCTGCCGGCGATCCGACGCCCAGCCTGGGAACCTGCGGGAAGTGTCGCCATACGACGCCCGTCAGGACCAGCGACAACACGGCGACCACGAGGAACGGCGAATGCCACGTCCAGCCGGCGAGGAAACTACCGATCGGCACGCCGATCATCTGCGCGACGGAAAGTCCCGCCGTCGCATATCCCATGGTGCGCAGGATGTTCGGTGGCGGCACCAGCACCGGGATCGACGCCCAGATCTGCGGAGTCACGAACGCCGCGGCGACTCCGGTGGCCAACCGCAGGGCCACCATGGCCCAGAACGTCGGCGCGAAAGCACAGGCGCCGGTAAGGATGGCAAACGCCGCCAGTCCGGAAACCAGGACGGTTCGGCGATCGAGCCGGTCTGAGATCGGCCCGGCGATCAGTGCCGGCACGGCGTACCCCACGGCATACGCGGACACCATCCAGCCCGACCGCGCGGGATCGTTGCCGTAGGCGTGGGTGAGTGTGGGCAGTAGTGGCGCCACCAGGAAAGTATCGGTTCCGACAGCGAGCACGACCAGGAACGACAACCACGAAACACGCTGAGTCATAAGCGATTTCCCCTCCATGCATCCAATGGGGGATGCACGCGACCGATGCTAGGACTTGACATCGATGTCAGGTCAACCCTGGAAACAACTCCGCGCGGCGAAACACGGAGGCCCCGCCGCGGAATCGCCTGCGGCGGGGCCTCGGTCGGGTCGGATTACTTGGAGTCGGTGAGGTCGGCGATCGCCGCGCCGGCGGCGTTGGTCTGGACCGAGGCGATGCCCTTCTTCGCCGCGTCCTTGCTCGCGTACGCCTGGCTCTGCGCGATAACCTCGCCGTTGCCGGCCTTGAGCCGCCACCGGAACTTGTCGGCCGCATCCGCGAACAGCTCGAACTTGCCTGACATGACTACCTCGTTCCACGCCGGGAAAGGTGCATCTGACATGCATCAGGGTATGGGTAGCGAAGCCGAACGGCGGGAATGGACATGCGGGGGTTTGTCGTACACCGTCTAATGGGTCGGACGTGGGCTGATACGTTGACGGGGTGACCCGAATGCAGGATGCGACAGCGGCAGATCAGGCGGCCTCGGGGGACGAGGCCGGGACCAGGGCGTACTTCCTCGCGCTGGAGTCCCAGCGCGACGGATACGAGCGTTACCGGGCCACCGCGTCCACGGTGAGCGTATGGGCGGCAACCATGCAGCACGGCGCGCCGCCCTCGGCGCTGCTGGCCCGCACGGTGGAACGGTGCGCGCCCCGGGAGGGCACGCGGATCGCGCGGCTGACCATGGAGATCCTCGGCCCGATCCCGGTGGGAGAGATCGAGGTTCGCGCCTGGATCGAGCGCCCGGGCAAGCGGGTCGAGCTGGTGGCGGCCGAGCTGGTCGCGCCGCAGCCCGACGGCAGTGCTCGCGTGGTCGCCAAGGCCGCGGCCTGGCGGATCGCCACCTCGGACACCTCCCGGGTGGTGCACACCGCCGATGCCCCGCTGCCGCCGGTGCCCGACGAGGGCGAGGTCAGCTGGGGCCTGCCCGCGGGCTGGGATGTCGGCTACGTGAAATCGGTGGATCTGCGCGGAGTGGACAGCGACGACATCACCCGGCGGGTGTGGGTCAAGCCCCGCGTCGAGGTGGTCGAGGGCGAGGAGATCTCGCCCCTGGTGCGCGTGTTCTCGGTCGCGGATGTCGCCAATGGCGTTGGCGCGCGGCTGGATCCGCGGCACTTCACCTTCCTCAACACCGACCTGACCATCGACCTGTTCCGGCTGCCGGTCGGCGAGTGGATCGGACTGGCCGTCGAGACCTCGATCGGCCCCGACGGGGTCGGCCTGTGCTCGACCGTGCTGCACGACGAACAGGGCCCGATCGGGCGCTGCCTGCAGATCCTCGAGGTGCGCGCCCGGGCCTGACCACCCGGCGATAAGGAAACCTATATCGTCGACCGGATGGACCCGCTGCGTCAGCTGCGCTACTTCATCGCCGTCGCCGAGGAGTTGCACTTCGGTCGCGCGGCCGAGCGGCTGCACATCGCCCAGCCCGCGCTGAGCCAGCGCATCCGCAAACTGGAGAGCGAACTCGGCGCGCGGCTGCTCGACCGCGACAGCCGCCGCGTGGAGCTCACCGAGGCCGGGCAGATCCTGCTGGTCGAGGCGCGCGACCTGATCGCCCGCTGGGAACGCGCGAAATCGCTGGTCGACAAGGCCCATCGCGGCGAGGTCGACGCACTGCGAGTCGGCGTGCCGCCCGAACTGGCCGGCCGGGTGCTGGCCGCCATGCTGACCGCGTTCGAGAACCGCCAGGTGCGGGTGGACCTGCAGGAGCTGACCACCGCCGAACAGGTCCGCCTGCTGGGCGAGCGGGAACTGGACGCGGGCCTGCTGCAATATCCGGCGGAGACGCCCGGCCTCGAATCCGGCCCGGCCGTGGAGACCCCGCTCGGCGTGGTGCTGCCCCGGGATTCCCCGCTCGCCCAGCGGACTTCACTGACCCTGGCCGACCTGAGCGGGCACGGCCTGGTGATCTTCCCGCGCGCCGCCGCCCCCGGCCTCTACGACGCCACCCTGCGCACCTGCTGGGAGCACGGCTTCCACCCCGCCTCGGTGCAGCACGCGGTCAATCCGGAGTTCGTGCTCGGCATGGTGCTGTCGGGCCGCGGCGTCGCCTTCGACACCGGTCTGGTGGCGCAGAAGGAGCCGCGGGTGGTGTGGCGGCCACTGCCGGAGGGCACGCTGAGCTGGCGGCTCGCCCTGACCTGGCCCGCCGCCGCCCCGCATCCGCTGGTGCGGGAGTTCGCCGAGCTCATCGTGGCGGTGGTGCGGGGCGACGGCCCGTCGCCCCCGGCGCCGCTTCAGGACGCGCCGCGGCGCCGGCCGTGGGACGTGGTCGCGGGCAGGCAGTGATCGATGCGTTCGATGGCCGTCAGCGCGGCCGTCCCGATCGCGCGGTCCACCACGGGCTGCCGCCCGGCCAGACTGTGTGACACCGTGAAAACCGCTACGGCGTAACGGCTTCCGTCCGGGTACTCCACCACCCCGACCTCGTTGCGGATGCCCGGCAACGTCCCGGTCTTGGACCAGATGTCGGTCTCGGGGCCGAACGCCGACGGCAGCCGATGCCCGTACACCTGCTGGCGCATGAGATCCCGCACGAACCCGCACGCCTCGGGCGGGCCCGCCAGGTCGCGGGCGATGAGCGTCAGCATGCGCGTCATGTCCCGGGCGGTCCCGGCGGTGGTGCGCAGCGGATCCACCGCGCGACTGCCGAACACCTCCTCGGGGCTGGATTCCGGATAGCGCCGGGCGAATTCGAGCAGGTCACGCGCGCCGATATCCTCGGCCATCAGGTACAGGATGTCGCGGATCGACCCCATCACGCGGGTGTCGGCGAGCCCGAGTTCGCGGACCAGGGAGCGCACATTGTCGACGCCGACCCGGTCGAACAGCAGGTCGGCGGCGGTGTTGTCGCTGACGGTGAGCGCGAAATAGGCGGCGTCACGCAGGCTGTACTCGACATCGTCGTGGCAGCCCGCCGACCCCACCCCGCCCAGCCGGTCCGCGGCCGTGGCGCGCACCCGGTCGGCGGGATCGAGCTGCCCGGCCGCGACCTGCCGCGCGAACTCCAGCACCAGCGGCACCTTCACCACCGAGGACAGCACCACCGGTTCGTCGGCGGCCCAGCCGAATTCGCCGTCACAGTCCAGACAGCGGGCGTGCACCCGGCCCGCGACGCCGGCCGCCCCGAAGATCGCTTCCACTCCCCCAGCATTCCCGGTGCCCGGATCGGGCCGTCAACCGCCCGCGACCGACCGCTCCCGTGGGCATTGCGCTGCGACGATAACGAAACACTTATCGGTTCTCACCCGTGTTGGTCTTGGACAGCGGGTGGTGATCCGTGTTGGGGTGGCTGTCATGGCAGCTTTCAGCAGGAGGGCACGCACCGGCGTCTGTGTCGCGGCCGTGCTGGTGGCGGCGACCGCGTGCTCCGGGTCGGATTCCACATCCGGATTGTCCAAGACCGTCGATGCCTTCGCCGACGCGCTGACCCGCGACGACGTCCCGGCCGCGGCGACCGCCACCAGCGACCCCGCCGCCGCCTCGACCACCCTGGGGACGCTGTACGACAACCTCGGCAAACAGGTGCGCTTCGAGGCGAGCAAGGTCGAGAAGACCGATGACAGCGGCACCTTCACCCTCTCCGCCACCTGGAAGCTGGGCAAGGACGGCAAGAACGAGTGGACCTACACCACCGCGGGCCGCGCCGAACGCTCCGGCGGTGACTGGAAGATCCACTGGGACCCGGCCACCGTCGCGCCGGGCCTGAACATCGGCCCGCTGTCCTACGCCGTCGCCTACCCCGATCCGGCCCGGATCCTCGACAGCACCGGCGGCCCGCTGCTCACCCAGCAGGTGGTGACACTGGTGAACGTCGCGCCCGGCGCGGACCTCGAGGCCGTCGCGGCGGCCCTGCGGCCGGTCGCGCCCGACATCACGGCCGAGAGCCTGCGATCGGACCTGACCGCGGCGCAGGGGAAGCCGGTCACCGCGGTCATCCTCCGCGAATCCGATTACGCCACCGTGCAATCCGCGCTCACCACACTCGCGAACGTGACGACCGCGCAGCAGACCCGGCTCCTGGCCGTCGACAAGGCCCTGTCCTCGCCGACCTTCTCCGGCCTGTCGGATCTGTGGCAGCAGCAAGCCGACGCCGCCGCCGGGTGGGCGGTCCGCGCCCAGGGCGGCGACGGCACCCAGCGGGTCGGCGGCCCGGATCCCAAGCCGGTCACCGATATTCGCACCACCCTCGACGTCGGCCTGCAACGCGCGGCCGAGGCGGCGCTGGCGCCGATCACCACCCCGGCGGCCATCGTCGCGCTGCGGCCCGCCACCGGTGACGTGCTGGCCATGGCGCAGAACGCGCCCGCGGACGCGCAGGGCCCGATCGGGTTGACCGGGCTGTATCCGCCGGGCTCCACCTTCAAGACCGTCACCGTGTCGGCCGCCCTCCAGGCCGGTCAGGTCACCCCGGACGCCACCGTCGCCTGCCCCGGCAGGGAGAACATCGAGGGCCGGGAGATCCCCAACGACAACAACTTCGACCTCGGCCAGGTGCCGCTGCACACCGCCTTCGCGCGGTCCTGCAACACCACCATGGGACGGCTGGCGGTACAGCTGCCGCCGGACGGGTTGACCAATGCCGCCGCGCAGCTCGGACTCGGCATCGACTATGTGACACCGGGATTGACCACCGTCACCGGCAAGGTGCCCACCGCCGACACGCCGGCGCTGCGGGTGGAGGAGGGCATCGGGCAGGGCACGGTGACCGCGTCGCCGTTCGGCATGGCGCTGCTGGCGGCATCCCTCGCGCACGGCTCGGTCACACCGCCGACGCTCGTGCAGGGTCATCCCGGTAAACCCGACCGGCAGCCCCCGGCGCTGCCGCCCGGCATCGCCGATCAGGTGAAATCCATGATGCGCGAGACGATCACCGGCGGCACCGCCACCGCGCTGCGCGATATTCCCGGCCTGCTCGGCAAGACCGGCACCGCCGAATACATCGACGACAAGCACGCGCACGGCTGGTTCGTCGGCATCGACGGAGATCTCGCCTTCGCCGTCTTCGTCAGCGACGCGGGCAGTTCCGACCCGGCCGTGCAGGCCGCGGGCCGCATGCTGCGCGCCCCGCGCTGACCAGCCACGACACTCCACACCGCTCGAACCGATTGAGAGGCTTGTTTTGCCGACCCTGAAATACCGCGCCCTGGCATCACTGCTCGTGCTCACGCCGCTGCTGGCCGCCTGCGGAACCGACTCGAAAGGCGAAGCCGCCCACGGCGAATCGCCGACCACGGCCGCGCCCGGCGACGCCGCCCTGCGAACCCTCGAGCAGCAGCACGGCGCGCGGGCCGGCGTCTTCGTGATCGACACCGGCACCGGCAAGACCGTCGGCTACCGGCAGGACGAACGCTTCACCTTCAATTCCACCTTCAAGGGCCTGGCCTGCGGCGCGCTGCTGCGTCAGCACCCCCTGGCCAGCGGATTCTTCGACCAGGTCATCCATTTCGGCGCGGACAAGGTGGTGACGGGCTCCCCGGTCACCAGCACCCGGGTGGACACGGGGATGACGGTGAGCGAACTCTGCGACGCCGCCATCACCCGCAGCGACAATACGGCGGGCAACCAGCTGCTCGAATTACTAGGCGGGCCAACGGGTTTGACCACATTCCTGCGATCGCTCGGCGACGACAAGACCCGCGGCGACCGCTGGGAACCCGAGCTCAACACCGACATCCCGGGCGACGAGCGCGACACCACCACCCCGGCCGCCCTGGCCAAGGACTACCAGCGGCTGGTGGTCGGCGATGTCCTGCCCGATCCCGAACGCCAACAGCTGACCGCGTGGCTGCTCGCCAACACCACCGGCGACGCCCGCATCCGCGCCGGACTGCCCGCGGGCTGGAAGACCGGCGACAAGACCGGTTCCGGCGATTACGGCACCGCCAATGACGCCGCCGTCACCTGGCCCGCCGACGGGTCCGCGCCACTGGTGATCGTGGTGCTCACCGCCAAACCGGACAAGGACGCGGCCTACGACAATCCGCTGGTGGCCGCGCTCGCGAAAAGAGCCGTGAGCGCGGTGCGCTGAGCGCGCGAAATGAGGTGTCACGCAATCATTTCGGACCGGCCATCGCATCGCCGACATCGATCTCGCCCCGTATCACGCCCAGCAGGATGCGCCGGAAGCTCGGGCATTCGGCGTGACTCGGGGCGGGGCAGGCGGCGGCGTGCCGCAGACCGTCGCGGACCGCGGTCAATCGCGTGATGGTGCGGTCCACTTCGTCGGCCTTGCCGGTGAGCAGGGCCCGGTCCACCCGCAGTTCACCCTGTGGGCCGAAGACCAGCACGATGTCGTCGAGGGAGAATCCGGCGGTGCGGCCCAGCGAGATGAGGGCCAGCTGCTCGAGCACCGAGCTGTCGAACTGGCGGCGCAGCCCGCGGCGGCCGGTGGAGGCGATCAGGCCGCGTTCCTCGTAGTAGCGCAGCGTCGATGCGGGCACGCCCGTTCGGCGCACCACTTCGGCGATATCCAGGCTGGTCATAGGGCTATCCTCGGACTTGACCTCAAGTCGGCTTGAATTGAGACAGTGTAGTTCTCCGCCCGTTCCCGATGAAGGACAGCGATCATGACGACACCGCTCGACAAGGACCAATCCGACCGCTGGGCCACCTCCGGCAATGCCTGGGTCGAGTTCCAGGACCTGATCGGCCAGGTGCTCCGGCCGCTCGAGGACGTGCTGGTCGAGACCGCGCGCGCCGACGGCGCGCGGCGAGTCCTGGACGTCGGCTGCGGCACCGGCGGCACCACCCTGGCCGTGGCCCGCGCGACGGGCGCGCGCTGCACCGGCGTCGATATCGCCGAGCCGATGCTCGAGGCGGCCCGCGCCAATGCCGAACGGGCGGGCCTGCCGGTGGATTTCGTCTGCGCCGACGCCCAATCCCATACCTTCGACCCCGCGGTCTACGATCTCGTCCTGTCCCGCTTCGGGGTGATGTTCTTCGCCGACCCGGTGGCCGCGTTCGCGAACTTGCGCCACGCCACCCGGCCCGGCGGCCGGCTGGCGTGTGTCGTGTGGCGCGACGCCGCCGAGAATCCGTTCTTCACCGCCGCGGAGGACGCGGCCGCACCGCTGCTCCCCGATCTCGGGCCCCGGATCCCCGGCGCCCCAGGGCAATTCGGGTTCGCCGACCGCGACCGGGTGGCCGGGATCCTGGCCGACGGCGGCTGGACCGATATCGACATCACCCCGATCGACGCCGAATGCGCGATGCCCGAATCCGCACTGACCGGATACGTCTCCCGATTGGGACCGGTTGGATTGGCCCTGCTCGAGGTGGACGATGACACCCGCGCGAAGGTCGTCGACGTGGTCCGCGCGGCCTTCGACCCCTTCGTGCGCGACGGCGAGGCCCGCTTCACCGCCGCCTGCTGGCTCTTGCGCGCCACCGCCCCCGAACACGGCTGAGTCCACCGACCGCCCGAAACCCATGGACAGGCAGGCGACCATGCGCATCCTCGACCTCTCGGTGCCGATCCGGTCCGGTATGCCGGTGTATCCGGGCGACCCCGAGGTGACGGTGCGGCCCGCGCTGACCGTGGCCGCCGATGGTGTCAATGTGCTGCATCTGGACATGGGATCGCAGACCGGCACCCATGTGGACGCGCCGCTGCACATCGACGACGCCCTGCCCGCCCTCGACGAGCTGCCGCTGGAACGGTTCACCGGACCGGCGGTGGTGGTGGACGCGCGGGCGGCCGGCGCGGGCGGGTCGATCGGGCGCGCATACTTCGAGGGGCGGGTGTCGGCGGGCGTGATCGTGCTCGTGGCGACCGGATGGTCGGAGCACTGGGGCACGCACGAGTACCTGAATCATCCGCATCTGACCGTGGCGGCCGCCGAGTACCTGGTCGCGGCCGGGGTGCGGACGGTCGGCATCGACGCGCTCAGTGTGGACCCGACCCCGGCCGAGGAGATTCCGGTGCATCGGATCCTGTGCGGGGCGCATGCCGTGATCGCGGAGAATCTGACCGGTCTGGCGGCGGTGCTGGCGGAACAGGAGGCCGGTCAGCGGGTGGAAGTGTCGCTGTTCCCCTTGCGGCTGTCCGGGGCGGACGGGGCTCCGGTGCGCGCGGTGGCGCGCGTCGGAATGTGAGAGAAACGTCAGTGTGTCGCATTTTGCGGCGCAGGTCACGCGATCTTCGTAGACTGCTCAGGACCATCTGGGGAGTCGGGGCCCCGACCACGCTCGATCCGAAGGATTTTCGCACGTGAACCGTTACGCCGTAACCACTTTGCTAGCCGTTGCGGCGCTCCTGCCCGCCGCGCCCGCCGCCATGGCGGAAATCGCCCTCGTCGACGCCACCACGACCACGCCGTCGACCACGTCGCCGACCACGACCACGCCGACCACGACGACGCCGGGCACCACCACGCCGGGCACCACGCCGGGCTGCACCGCGAACGCGGGCGTCGCGACGGCCACGACCACCACCCCCTGCCCCACCACCAAGGACCCCGCGCCGAACAGCCCGATCGAGTCCCTGGTCACCGGTTCCTCCGGCTTCAAGCTGGGCGGGGCGCTCGGGTCGTCGAACACCAACTCCGCCGAACCCGGCACCTGCACCGTCATGGGCACCGCCTCCGCGCTGTCCGGCCTGGCGGCCCTGGGCTGCAGCCCCGACGGTCCGGGCCAGATCGGCTGAGTCCGACTCCCACTGTCGAGCATGGTCGAAGGGGCATCAGCGCACAGCTGATGCCCCTTCTGCCGTATCCGTGACCCCCGCGGTCAGCCGCGGTCGGCGTTGCCCGCCTTCCACTGCTCCCACGGAATGTTCCAGTCGCCCAGCCCGTCCACACCGGACAGGGTGCCGCCGACGGTGTTCTTCACGATGGTGATGTCACCGCGTTTGACGTTGTCGTACACCCATTTCGCGTCGGCCGGGCTGAGGTTCAGGCAGCCGTGGCTGGTGTTCGAATAGCCCTGCGCGCCCACCGACCACGGGGCCGAGTGGAAGAAGATGCCCGAGTACGAGATTCGGGTCGCCCAGTCCACCGGCGTCTTGTAGCCGTTGGGCGAGTTCACCGCGACGCCGTAGGTGGAGGAGTCCATGATGATGCGGTCGAACTTGTCCCCGACGATGTAGACGCCGTTGTCGGTGGGGGTGGAGTCCTTGCCCATGGAGGTGGGCATGGTCTTGATCACCTGACCGTTGCGTTCCACCGTGACGATCTTGGTGTTGTCGTCGGAGGTGAAGACGGTGGCGTCGCCGATGGTGAAGCTGGAGTGGATATCGCTGTCGCCGACCAGGCCGCCGCCCAGGTCGTGGCCGTAGGCGTTGACCGCGATGTCGACCTTGGTGCCCGGGGCCCAGAAGTTCTGCGGCCGCCAGCGCACCTCACGATTGTTGACCCAGTAGAACGCGCCCTCGACGGCCGGCGTCGTGGTGATCTTGATCGCGTTCTGGGCGGCCTTGCGGTCCGGGATGTTCTCGTCGAACTGCACGGCCACCGGCTGACCGATGCCGACCACCTCGTTCTCGGCGGGCAGCAGATACGGGTGAGTGCGGTTGTTCGGCGAGATCGTGGTGAAACTCATCACCGAGGTGGTCGCTCCGCCCAAGCCGATGGCCTCGACCGCCAGCTTGTAGGTGCGCCCGAATCCCAGCTGCTCGGCCAACTTCCACGAGCGGCCGTCGGCCGCGAGCTGACCCGGCACCTGCTTGCCGTCCGGATTGCTCAGCACCACAGCGGTGAACTTGCCGTCCTCCACCTTCAGGTTCAGCTCGCCGGGCGCCACGCCCTTGTCGCCGTCCTTCACCGGGGAGATCAGCTTCGGCTTCATCAGCTCGCCGATCGGGTTGGAATCGATTGCCACCGACGACGACTGGCCGCTACCGCCCGAGGAACATCCGACCAGTGCCAACGCCACGACGGACAACACCACCCCGGCCCCCAGCAGCTTTCCGGTCCGTCGCCCGCCTTGCCTCTCACCCATCGCAACCCCACTTCACGTCTCGGCGCGCAGCCGGCCACCCTCCAAAGGCTTCCCCCACAACATCCGAGATCGCCCCCGCCGCGTTAACAACCATCGACAACTCGACAAACCACCAGCTCAATGGGGCGATTTCACTTTCCGCGACCATCCCTGTTAATGTTCTATCCGCACCGCAGAGAGCCCGGAGCGAAAGCCCGAGACTCCCGGCGGAGTAAAACACGCGCCATTAGCTCAATTGGCAGAGCAGCTGACTCTTAATCAGCGGGTTCGGGGTTCGAGTCCCTGATGGCGCACAATACGAAGCCCCTGACCAGGCAATCCGGTCAGGGGCTTCGTTTGTTTTCGCCTGCATCCCATGCTCGGCGACGCACTCCCCGGGCGTCGGATCGGGTTGGGGTTCAGTCGTTCTCGTCACCGGGCGGGGTCCGGGCGCGGGTGGTGGCGGTCGGTTCACGCGACGTCCCGATCGCGGCGCGCCAGGGTGTCGGCGGCGTACCGCGCGATGCTGGCGGCCTGGCGGGCCTGGGCCTCGGGGTGCGCGGTGTGCTGGTCGAGCGCCACCCGGATCCGTTCGAAGGACGCGGCGGCGGCGGCGACCGCGTGGCGGAGGGCGGCGATCTGGTCGATCAGGTCCACCACTTCGTGGGTGGTGAGGGTCAGCGTCGGATGCTCTTCCCCGGTCAGGAGGGCCTCCGCGGCGGATTCCGCCCACCGCGAATGCAGTACGTCGAGGATGTCGGACACTCTGATCGCCTCCCACAGTCACGGCCCCCGGATGACGCTTTGCCCACGATACGTACGAGTAACCCCCTACCGCGGTGGTATCGAGAGCAGCAGACGTGCACACTACCGGTGACCGGCAGTCCAAACGCTGCCCGACCGGGCCTTCGCAACATAAAGGAGCTGACGGGTGTTCAGCCGTATTGCCATTGTGAACCGCGGTGAAGCCGCGGTACGCCTCATTCACGCCGTGCGGGATCTGGCGGCCGAGACCGGCCGGCAGATCCAGACGATCGCGTTGCACACCGATGTGGATCGCAACGCGACCTTCGTCCGTGAGGCCGATATCGCGTATGACCTCGGGCCCGCCGCGGCGCGCCCGTACCTGGACCTGAAGGCGCTCGAGCAGGCGCTCAAGGCGACCAACGCCGATTCGGCGTGGGTCGGTTGGGGATTCGTGGCCGAGGATCCGGCCTTCGCCGAACTGTGCGAGCAGATCGGGGTGACCTTCATCGGTCCCAGCCCCGACGCCATGCGCAAGCTCGGTGACAAGATCGGCGCGAAGCTGATCGCCGAGGAGGTCGGCGTGCCCGTCGCGCCGTGGAGTCGCGGCGGCGTCGAGACCGTCGAGGCCGCCCTGGCCGCGGCCGAGGACATCGGCTACCCGCTGATGCTGAAGGCCACCGCCGGTGGTGGCGGCCGCGGTATCCGCATGATCACCACTGCCGACGAGCTGGTCGACGCCTACGAGCGGACCCGGCAGGAGGCCGCGCGCGCCTTCGGCAGCGGCGTGGTGTTCCTGGAGCGTCTGGTCACCGGCGCCCGCCACGTCGAGGTGCAGGTGATCGCCGACGGTCAGGGCACCGCGTGGGCGCTGGGCGTGCGCGACTGCTCGGTGCAGCGGCGCAACCAGAAGGTCATCGAGGAGTCGGCCTCGCCGGTGCTGCGCCCCGAGCAGGCCGCCGAGCTGAAGGCCTCCGCCGAGCGGCTGGCCGTCGCGGTCGGGTACCGCGGCGCGGCGACCGTCGAATTCCTGTACCACCCGGGCGACGAGCTGTTCGCCTTCCTCGAGGTCAACACCCGCCTGCAGGTGGAGCACCCGATCACCGAGGCCACCACCGGTTTCGACCTGGTGCGCGCGCAGTTGCACGTGGCCTCCGGCGGCAAGCTCGAGGGTCAGCCGCCCGCCGAGCGCGGCCATGCCATCGAGGCCCGGCTCAACGCCGAGGACCCCGACCGCGACTTCGCGCCCGCCCCGGGCCGGATCGCCCGCCTGGATCTGCCCGCCGGACCCGGCATTCGCGTGGATACCGGTGTCAGCGAGGGCGATACGATCCCCGCCGACTTCGACTCCATGATCGCCAAGATCATCGCCTACGGGCGCGACCGCGACGAGGCGCTGGGCCGTCTGCGCCGGGCCATGTCGCAGACCCGCGTGGTCATCGAAGGCGGTTCCACCAACAAGAGTTTCGTGCTCGATCTGCTCGAGCAGCCCGAGGTGATCGACGGCAGCGCCGACACCGGCTGGATCGACCGCGTCCGCGCGCAGGGCCGCCTGGTGTCGCACCGGCATTCGGCGATCGCGGTGGCCGTGGCCGCCATCGACGCCTACGAGGAGGAAGAGCGCGCCGAGCGTGAGCGCCTGCTGTCCACCGCCGCCGGCGGCCGTCCGCAGGTGCAGCACGAGAGCGGCCGCCCGCACGACCTGAAGCTGCGCGGCGCCGCCTACCGGGTGCGGGTCGCCCGGATCGGCGCGCACCGCTTCCGGATCGGCATCGAGGCGGGCGGCGATATGCGTTCGGCCGATGTGGATCTGGAGCGGTTCGACCGGCACACCGGTCAGATCGTGGTGAACGGCAGCCGCTTCCGGGTCGTCACCGGCACCCACGGACCGGTGACGCTGGTCGATGTCGAGGGCGTGACGCACCGGATCAGCCGCGACGAGGGCGGCGTGGTCCGCTCCCCCGCCCCGGCGCTGGTGGTCGCCACCCCGCTGGCCGTCGGCGACGAGGTCGAGGCGGGCGCGCCGGTGCTGGTGCTGGAGTCCATGAAGATGGAAACCGTCCTGCGCGCGCCGTTCCGGGCCCGGCTCAAGGAGAGCGCGGTCGCGGTCGGCTCCCAGGTGGAGACCGGCGCGCCGCTGCTGCGACTGGAACCGCTCGCCGACGACACCGAGGCCGAGGACGCCGCTCCCGCCGCCACCGTCGAGCTGGACCTGCCGGGCGCGCCCGCTCCGGTCCTGCCGCACGAGGGCCTGACCCGCAGCCTGCAGGATCTGCGCAGCCTGCTGCTGGGCTTCGACGTGGACCCGCACGACGAGCAGCGGGTGCTCGACGACTACCTGGCCGTGCGCCGGGCGGCCGTCGCCGACAACCGCCGGCCGCTGGCCGAGGAAGTCGAACTCGTGCAGCTGTTCGCGGATCTGGCCGAGCTCAGCCACAACCGGTCCTGGGAGGACAACGGCGCGCAGGGCCACGTGCACAGCGCCCGCGAGTTCTTCCACAGCTACATGCAGAGCCTCGATGTGGAGCGGGCCGGGCTGCCGGAGTCGTATCGGGCGGATCTGAGCGCGGCGTTCGCGCACTACGGTGTCGCCGAGCTGGATCGCTCGCCCGACCTGGAGGCCGCGGTCTTCCGCATCTTCCTGGCCCAGCAGCGCCCGGCCGGAACGGTCACCGTCATCACCGCGCTGCTGCGCGAGTGGCTGAGCGAGCCGGTGCCGGATCGCGCGTTGCGCGAGCCCGCCGGTCTGGCGCTGGAACGCCTGGTGACCGCGACGCAGTTCCGGTTCCCGGGTCTGGCCGATCTCGCGCGTGGCGTGGCCTACGCCTGGTACGCCCACCCGCTGCTGCGCCGCAACCGCGCCCGGGTGTACACCACCGTGCGCAAGCACCTGAGTTTCCTTGACGCCCAGCCGGATACGGCCGAGCGCGCCGACCGCATCGCGGACATGGTGCGGGCCACCGAACCGCTGGTGCGGCTGCTGGGTCAGCGGCTGGTGCGCGGCAGCACCGACAACACCGCCATGCTGGAGGTGCTGACGCGGCGCTACTACGGCAACAAGGACCTCACCGATGTGCGGACCGAGGAGTCGAACGGGCAGCGTTTCGTCATCGCCGAACGCCGGGGCGTGAACCTGGTGTCGGCGGCGGTGAGCTTCGATTCGCTCGATCTGGTGCTGCGCGGGCTGGCCGAGGTGGCCCGGGACTCGTCCTCGGTCGAGGCCGACATCTACCTCAGCTGGGAGAAGCAGCCCGAGGACTTCGAGGCGATGGCGGTGGCGCTGCAGGAAGCGCTCGCCGGACAGCCGCTTCCGAGTCAGGTGCACCGAATCACCTGCACGGTGGCAGGCAGCGGTGGCGCGGTCATGCACCACCACTTCACCTTCCGGCCCGCGACCACCGGGATGTCGGAGGAACGACTGATCCGCGGTCTGCACCCGTACATCGCCCAGCGCATGCAGATGAAGCGGCTGCGCAAGTTCGACCTCACCCGCCTGCCGTCCTCGGACGACGAAGAGGTGTACCTGTTCCGCGCGGTGGCCAAGGAGAACCCGGCCGACGACCGCCTGATCGCGTTCGCGCAGGTGCGTGACCTGGCCGCGCTGCGCGAGCACGACGGCCGCCTGCTGGTGCTGCCCACCGCGGAGAGCACCATCGCCACCTGCCTCGACTCCATCCGCCGCGCCCAGGCGCAGCGGCCGTCGAACAAGCGGTTCAACACCAACCGGATCGTCATGTACATCTGGCCGGTGGTCGATGTGACCCGCAGCGAGCTGGAGACGGTGATCGCCGGGCACGTGCTGCCGATGACCGCGGGCGCGGGCCTCGAG
This sequence comes from Nocardia sp. NPDC004582, assembly GCF_053602115.1. Lineage (NCBI taxonomy): Bacteria > Bacillati > Actinomycetota > Actinomycetes > Mycobacteriales > Nocardiaceae > Nocardia > Nocardia sp. NPDC004582. The sequence goes on from NZ_JBSGCY010000028.1 coordinate 43,004, forward strand.
GAGATCCTGCTCATCGCCCGCCAGCGCGATCCGCAGACCGGTCAGCTGGAGAAGATCGCGGTGCGCGTGTCCTTCGACGCGACCGGCGGCGTCCAGGTGAGCGTCGGCGAGCGCACCGACGACGCGGTCGAGCCGCTCGACGAGTACCGGCAGAAGGTGCTGCGCGCGGGCAGCCGCAACACCGTCTACCCGTACGAATTGACCGGTCTGCTGGGCGATTTCACCGAGTACGACCTCGACGACGCCAACACCCTGGTGCCGGTGGACCGGCCCAAGGGCCGCAACAGCGCGGCGCTGGTGGCCGGTGTGGTCACCACCCCGACCCCGCAGCATCCGGCCGGTGTCATGCGGGTCGCCCTGCTGGGCGACCCGACGAAATCGCTGGGCGCGCTGTCGGAGCCGGAGTGCCGCCGGGTGATCGCGGCCATCGATCTGGCCGAGTCGCTGCGGGTGCCGCTGGAGTGGTACGCGCTGTCCTCGGGCGCCCGCATCTCGATGAAGTCGGGCACCGAGAACATGGACTGGGTGGCGGCCGCGCTCAAGCGGATCGTCGAGTTCACCCAGGCCGGCGGCGAGATCAATATCGTGGTCAACGGCATCAATGTCGGTGCGCAGCCGTACTGGAACGCCGAGGCGACCATGCTCATGCACACCAAGGGCATCCTGGTGATGACGCCGGAGTCGGCGATGGTGCTGACCGGCAAGCAGGCGCTGGACTTCTCCGGCGCGGTCTCGGCGGAGGACAACTTCGGCATCGGCGGCTACGACCGCGTGATGGGCCCCAACGGCCAGGCCCAGTACTGGGCCCCGAATCTGCTTGCCGCGCGGGACATCCTGATGGCCCACTACGACTTCTCGTACGTGGTGCCCGGTGAGGACGGACCGCGCCGCGGCAAGACCGCCGACCCGGTCGACCGCGATGTCTCCGACTTCCCGCACGTGCTCGACGGCAGCGATTTCGCGACGGTCGGGGAGATCTTCTCCACCGCCGCCAACCCGGATCGCAAGAAGCCGTTCGACATTCGCACCGTGATGCGCGCGCTGGCCGACCAGGACCACGAGGTGTTGGAGCGGTGGGCGGGTATGGCCGACGCCGAGACCTCCGTCGTCTTCGACGCGCGGCTGGGCGGAATCCCGGTGTGCCTGTTGGGTATCGAGTCCAAGAGCGTGGGGCGGCGCGGCTTCCCCGCCACCGACGGACCCGACACCTACACGGCGGGAACGCTTTTCCCGCAGTCGTCGAAGAAGGCGGCGCGGGCGATCAACGCGGCCAGCGGCAACCGCCCGCTGGTGGTGCTGGCCAACCTGTCCGGCTTCGACGGCTCGCCGGAGTCGATGCGCAAGGTGCAGCTGGAGTACGGCGCCGAGATCGGCCGGGCCATCGTCAATTTCGACGGCCCGATCGTGTTCTGCGTGATCTCCCGCTACCACGGCGGCGCCTTCGTGGTGTTCTCGAAGACGCTGAACCCGAGCATGACCGTGCTGGCGCTGGAGGGCTCGTTCGCCTCCGTGCTGGGCGGCGCCCCCGCCGCGGCGGTCGTGTTCTCGGGCGAGGTCAACGCGCGCACCGAGTCCGACCCGCGGGTGCGCGACTTCGAGCTGCGCGCGGCCAACGCCTCCGGCACCGACCGCGCCACCCTGACCGCGGAACGCGACGAACTGCGCTCCTCGGTGCGGGCGGAGAAGCTGGGTGAGGTGGCCGCGGAGTTCGACCGCGTGCACAACATCCAGCGTGCCGTCGAGGTGGGTTCGGTGGACGCCATCATCAGCACCGTCGAGATGCGCCCGCGCATCATCGCCGCCATCGAGGCGGGGCTCTCCCGCCGCTGATCGATAACACGACGAACGCCCCGGCAGTCCGACTGCCGGGGCGTTCTCGTTCGTTCGGGAGTTCAGAAGCCGCGCAGGCGGTCCGGGGTGATGCGGACCGGGACGGAATAGTCGGCGAAGAACTCGTCGCGGGTCATGCCGATCTCGACCAGTCCCTTGGCGTACTTCTCGACGTAGGCGTCGAGCTCGGCGGGGGTCGGCTCGGCGGTGTCGACGCGGGCGGGGCCGTTGAAGACCACTACCTCGCCGCCGCTCGCGGTGCTGTTGAGGTTCAACGACACCCGCGGGTCGGCGGCGATATTGCGGAGTTTGGGTGTGCCCGGCTGGGTGAAGATGAGGAATTCACCATTGGCCCACTGGAACCAGACCGGATTGGGCTGGGGCGTACCGCTGGGGCTCACGGTGGTCAGCCAGACGATGCCATCCTCCGCCAGACGTTTGGTGACCAGGGCGCCGAAGTCGGTGTCGGGGTCGATGAGCGGCGCGGAAGCGGACATGCGGTCTCCTTGCGAGATGTGGGTCGGTTCGATCCGTGACGGTCAACACCCCACTGCCCGTGGGCATTCCGAGTCTCGGATGGTTCATTCGGGCTCAGCCCAGGGTCGGGTAGTCGGTGTAGCCGACGTGGTCGCCGCCGTAGAAGGTGGCCGGGTCGGGGGTGTTGAAGGGGCCACCGGCCTTGATGCGAGCGTCCAGGTCGGGGTTGGCCAGCCACAGGGTGGCCAGCGCGACCGCGTCCGCCACACCGGATTCCAGCGCTTCCGCGGCGGCGTCGACCGTCGCGGGGAACGCCTCGGGGGTGGCGTGCGGGTTGAGGATGATGGTGTTGGCGAAGGCCGCGCGCAGCTTGGTGGTCAGCTCGCGGTCGCCGCCCTCCATGATGTGCGCGTAGGCGATGTCCAGGTCGGACAGTGCGGTCAGCAGCTCGAGGTACAGCGGGGCCTGGTCGGCCTCCACGATGTGGTTGAACGGGTTGCCGGGCGAGAGGCGGATACCGGTGCGGTCGGCGCCGATGACCTCGGCGACCGCGGCCACCACCTCGGTGACGAAGCGGATGCGGTGGGCGATCGAGCCGCCGTAGTCGTCGGTGCGCAGATTGGTGTTGTCGGCCAGGAACTGGTGCAGCAGATAGCCGTTGGCGCCGTGGATCTCGACGCCGTCGAAGCCGGCCGCGATGGCGTTGCGCGCGGCGGCGGCGAAGTCGGCGATGGTGGTGGTGATGTCCTCGGTGGTCATCTCCCGGGGTTCCGGGTGGTCGATCATGCCGTCGGGAGTGAACAGCTGCTCACCGGAGACCACCGCCGACGGGGCCAGAGGCAGCGCGGCGTCCGGGTACAGCATGGGGTGGCCGATGCGGCCGCAGTGGGTCAGCTGCGCGATGATCCGGCCGCCCGCCCGGTGCACGGCGTCGGTGACCTGGCGCCAGGCCTCGGTCTGGGCCTCGTTGTGCAGGCCCGGGGTCAGGAAGTAGCCCTGGCCGATGACGCTGGGCTGGATGCTCTCGCTGATGATCAGGCCGGCGCTCGCGCGCTGCGTGTAGTACTCGGCGGTGAGCTCGGTGACGAGCCCCTCCGGGGTGGCCCGGTTGCGGGTCATCGGCGCCATCACCAGACGGCTCGGCAGCCGCAACCGACCGATCGACACCGGCTCGAACAGAGTGCTCACCAGGGACTCCTCGTGTGATCGAGTCACGCGCCCATCCGGTCGCGCAACTACTTGATTGGATCAAGCATCATCGTGGCATTGATGCTTGATCCAATCAAGTACCTCGTCGGAACCGTCCCCTAGAATTTCGGCATGGCAGTTCCCGCAGGTCCCGTGAGCTCGTCCACCGACCTCGAAGGCGTGATGTTCGAATTCGTGGACGCCTACAACCACGCCTTCGAGGACGCCGCCCACGAGCAGGGCATGAGCATGGCCCACGCCTGCGTCCTCGGCCGGGTCGGAACCCCCCGCGGCATGGGCGAACTGGCCGAGGAACTCGGCTGCGACGCCTCCAACATCACCCAGATCGTCACCCGCCTCGAGGCGCGTTCCCTGGTCCTGCGCCAACCCGATCCGGCCGACCGCCGCTTCCGCCGCATCCAGCGCACCCCCGAGGGCGACACCGTCAACGACGCGTTCGAGAACTCCTTCGCCTTCCCCCGCCGGGCGGTCGCCAATCTGACCCCCGAAGAACAACAACACCTCGCCGACCTGCTCCGCAAAGCCCTCACCCCACCCCGCTGACCCCCGCCCAACCCCCTCACCAGCCGATTCCCGATCCCACCCCCACCCCTGCTAAAGTTCCTTCCCGCGACGAAGTCGCACGCGCCATTAGCTCAATTGGCAGAGCAGCTGACTCTTAATCAGCGGGTTCGGGGTTCAAGTCCCTGATGGCGCACAAAAATAATCCCCTGACCAGGCGATCTGGTCGGGGGATTATTTCGTTCTGCCGCTGGATCGGACCCCATTCCAAGAAAACACCAAAAATTCGGCGCCGCACAGGTTGTCAGGGGCCGTCCCCGGCCCTGAGCGTGTTCGGGCAGCCAGGGAAGGCCCCTCGGAAGTCGGCGTATCGCCGGTCGCGCACGCTCCTGGCACGGCCGGTTCGAACCGCGCGCCACGCGGCAATGCAGGACGTTTTGAACTGCTGTCACACAGCCTGCTGCTCTAGTGCAAAGCGTTACGGTCCGGCACCGTGTCGCCGTGCAATTCAAGCATCAGATCCGTTGGTGAAGGGCGGCAGCAAGTAGCCGCAGTCACGGGGAATCGCGGGCAGAGCGACGCTGGCGATCGGCGGCGATGTACGCCGGACCGCCTGTACCGCTGACGATTACGCACGTGTCTGACGTCGACCAGTACGATCGTTGCCTTATGAGCGCCGAGTCGTCAGGCCGTGAGAACGGTAGCGATACACCGATCGAAAAGATGAGCCAGGACCGCCTCGCGCGGGCCCAGCTTGCGAACCGAATCGCGCAACGCATCGCCAGAACCGGCGCGGGGCCCAGTGTCGTGTTCGGATTGGCGGGGCCGTGGGGAAGCGGCAAGACCTCGATGCTGAGTATGATCGGCGAAGCTCTGACCAAGGACTCAGCAGACACCGAAAATCATTGGTCGGTTGCGCATTTCACGCCATGGGCCTCATCGGACATCGACTCTCTCATTACCGAGTTCTACACCGCGATCGCATCGGCCCTACCAGAAAAGGCCACCGATGCAAGGAGTCTGCTGAAGGCGGCAGCACCTGTGGCAAACGCGGTCGGTAAAGCTCTAGCCGCCGCGGTCGTCGATAAGTTTGCGCCCGGCGGACTCGACGCTGCGTGGCAGGCAGGTACAGACGCGCTGGCCGATCAGCTCGGCACAGCAAAGACATCTGAGGACCCTTTCCAGGTCAGATTCGACAAGATCTCCACCGCCATCAAGAACGCCGATACGCGGGTACTAGTCGTCGTAGACGACCTTGATCGACTGCACACCGACGAGCTCTTGGCTGTGATGAAGGCGGTCCGGCTACTCGGGCGCTTCCCGAACGTGCACTATCTTCTGGCCTACGACAAGACCACGGTGCTGGACCTACTGACCTCTTCGGAATTGGCACGAGACAACCGGGACCGGGCCCATCGATACCTGGAGAAGATCGTCCAGTATCCGTTTGTTCTCCCCCCGATCCAACGAGTGCATATCGAAGCCGAACTGACAGAGGGGATTTCGACCGTTTCTGGGAATCTCGCGCTCGACCTCGATGCCCCGGCCACAAGGTATGCGATCGAGCAGTTGATCGATGTGCTGCCTGACCCGGACAGTTTGACTCTGCGGAGCGTCAAACAGCTTTGCCTTCAGACCGATGTGTTGTGTTCGACCGTTGGCCCGGGTGAAATCGATCTGTTCGACGCAGCGGTCCTCACCTACATCCGGTTGAACTACCCCGACCTCTATGAGCGGATCCAGACGTGGCGGCAGATGCTACTCAACCCTCAGCGCCGGCCTGCGAGCGACGCCGAGGCGTGGCTCGGCCGAGTCGGCACTACCCTCGCCCCGGGCAGCAACGGTGAGTCCGTGGTTGCGGTCTATCGGATGTTGGTCGCGATGTTCCCAGGCCTGCCTCACGTCCAAGGTGCGGTGTGGACAGAACGAACCGCTGCTTGCCGGATTGGTGATCCGGATTACTTCGCCCGCTACTTCCAATTTGCGATACCCGAGGACGACCTGAGCGATGTGGACGTCCGCGAAGCATTCCGAAATCTTGTCTGGCGCGGCGGACTTGAGGAGGACTCGATCATCAGCGAACACCTTACTGAGCGTGGCCCTCAATGGCGCAGACTGATGACGAAACTGTCCAAGAACCTCGATGTCGTCGAAGGATCCCCCTCGGCGGCCAGCGCGGAAGCCGCCCGCTGGGTCGCACGGCGCCTGACCAACCTGCATCCGATGGACTACTACTACGGCTGGGGTTCGGTCGTCTTCAGCATTCTCACTCACTCAGTGGCGACAGCAGCATCGGAGGAGGAAGCTCGCCACATCCTCACCGACTACTGCGACGAGTTCGGTCTGATTCAGACGGCACCGGTACTGACCCATATCCGCGTCGTGGAAGCGGCCTCCGACGATCGGCTGTCGGTCGCTGTCGGTGTTATCCGTGATCGTGTAGTGCACGCATGCATGCGAGACCTGAGCCTGCCGGATGTACCGTTCGAGGAGCAGGTTCTGTCGTTCATACGAGTCATGGACGATGCAATGTGGGCACAGCTTCGAGCAAATCTACTGGGCAGCGGGATCTCTCAGCAGAATATCGCGGCGCGGTTCGTCAGTACCTCACGAAGGATCGGGTCGGAAACAATTGTCATCGATTCTTTCCTTGAGGACTACTTTTCGAAGGTTGTTACGGTCGACGAGTTGAATCTGAGCGGGTTCGACAACCCGTCCACGGTCGATATGACCGACGTGTCGATCGACGGGCGACAAGCATTCGCCGCCTTCGAGCTGCGTCGCACCCGCGCCAACGACTCAAGGTAAGTACGAATTGGATAATCCCGACGGTAGGGCAGCGACAATGCCCACGTACGACTTAACCGCCCTCAATTCGGCAGTTGCGGACGTTCCAGACATACGAACGCCCCGGTGATCTCGGGGCGTTCGATCTTCAGCAGGACCGTGCCGGCCGCTCCGGACCGACCCGTAAGCGGCAATGTAGCGCGTTCGCGGGCCGTCGAGTCGCGCCTACCGAAGGGCCCCGAAGATCAAATAGTGGGTGCCTCATTCGCGATCCGCTGTAGTGCGGCAACGACATCAGCGGACAAGTCCTGCTCGATTAGCTGAAGGAGTGCTGTGTCGCCCCGGGCTTTTACGTACAACGCCTCTGCCACGGCATTCGGATCAGCCTGCCGGGGAAACGCCATCAGGATCTGTAAGAGGATGTATCTACGGGCCTCGAGTACAGCCCAGTCGTCCTTAGAGTCGTCTGCCATAATGCACCCCTTCTATCGCTGGTCCGCTGCGGCAACCACCCTACGGGTCAGGCCCTGTGTGAGAACGGATTATCACGCAGCTGCTCTGCCGACATTCGGCATGTGCGGATGGTTGAGATGTCATGTGGCTGAGGCCATGTAGGCCGCCAGGATGTAGTTCGGATGCCGGTCGAGGTTGGTGCGAGCCCGGTCGTAGCGCATCGTGGTGCGCGGGTCGGCGTGGCGGGCGGCGATCTGGACATCGCGCAGATCGACCCCGGCGTCGAGCATGGTGGTGACGAAGGTATGGCGCAGCATGTGCGGGTGCAGATTCGGCAGCCGCACCACCGAGTGCTCGGCCAGGCGCCGCAAACGCCGGGTCGCGCAGTGCCGGTCCATGCGCCGGCCCCGGAGGTTGAGCAGGATCGGCCCGCGGATCCGGTTCTCCACGGCGCGGTCGACGGCGCGTCCAACTGCGGGCGGCAGCGGCACGAGCGCGATCTTCGTGCCTTTGCCGACGGTGCGCAGCACGCGGTGGCCGTGTTCCTCACCGATATCGTCGATGTCGCAGCGGCACGCCTCGCTGATCCGCAATCCGAGCAGTCCCAGCATCGCGACCAGTGCGAAGTCCGGTGGGTTTTCCGAGTCGCGGGCCGCACACAGCAGCGCCTCGAACTGCAGATGCGAAAGTCCCAGTGTCGGTGACTCGTTCGACACCCGGGGCCGGCGCACGTACTCGGCTGGGGAACGGTCCAAGACGCCGTCGATGACGCAGGTGCGGTAGAAGCCCGCGATGACGGCCAGGCGGCGGGCGACGGTCGCGGGTTTGAAGCGGCGAACTTCCTGCATCCACCGCATATAGCGTTCGACCTCGGTGCGGGCGACCGCGAGTGGGGTGAGTTGCTGGTCGGTGCACCAGGAGAAGTACAGGCGCAGATCGGATTTGGTGTGGATGCGCGAGACCGCGGAGAAGCGGGCGAGGTAGGCGAGGGCGGCCAGCCGGAGCACGAGGTCGTCACCGGCGAAGGTGACATCGAGGTCGGGTGAGGGAGCCATCCTTCACGATGCCGCCGTTGCGACGAACCGCGGGAACTCGACACACGCGCGCTGGCCGATAGAGATCGATGCCCCGATCAGCCCAGCCGATCGGGGCATCGATGGATCGGATCTACTTCGCCTCGGTCAGATCGACCACGGCCGCGCCGGCGGCGTTGGTCTGCACCGAGGCGATGCCCTTCTTCGCGGCGTCCTTGCTGGCATACGCCTGACTTTGTGCGATGACCTCACCATTGCCTGCTTTGAGCCGCCACCGGAACTTGTCGGCCGCGTCGGCGAACAATTCGAACTTGCCTGCCATGACTACCTCGTTCCACCACCTCGAGAAACGTGCATCTGACAGAGCATCAGCGTAGGGGTGAAGATCCCGGACAGTCGGCAAAGACAAGCCCCAACCAGCCCGAACCGCCCGGGTCGCGGCAACAGCGGACGGACGGGTCCGGCCGCCATATATCGGGAGCCGACAACTCAGCTGTCGCGCATCGTTCCTTGCCAGTCGAACTCCCCGAATTTCGTGGTTGGGTTAGCCGCATTCCCTGCCTCAGAAGCGACGTCCGGCTCTTGATCAGGCTCCCTATCGGCGTCGCCTTCTGCGGTGTCAGGTTCCTGCGAGCATTCCTTTCCCACCATTCCATCGCCTCCTGGTAGTTGGCCGACAAGCGAAGCCTAGCGCTGGTCTAATGACCATGTACGACAACGTATTTAGGTGGAGAGATATCCGGTAATCGGCCGAATAGTGCGTTCGGCACACCGCGATGACCGCGGGCCAATTGCCCTTCGAGCCCGCAGTACGGGAGCCGTGAATTGATGCCCGTCTCGCGCCGGCGCGAGACGTCGAGGGCAACCGTTCGAGCCGGTATCGGACTATGCGGTCGGCCTGATCCAGGCGCGCCGAACCCCTTGCGGCCGAGTATGTTCAATGTTCTGTGGAGCCTAGCAACCTTCCGTCGGTGTACGGATCTGTCGTTGAATTCGTGGAGAACTATCTCAGTCTTCTGTACCGACGAGAAGTCGATAAGGGCCGTCGAGTGTGGTGTCCGCAGTGGTGGTTGCACGCTGAGGCCGTCGCGCGACTGGATGCTATGTGGCGGGCGTGGGAGCATTATCGGATCGATAGCAGAACGGGTTTGAGCGTGTGGTTTCTCGACCACGCCGATCCGCATATGAGCATGCTGTTCGACCCGGACGGCCCCTTCCAGTTTTGCTCCACCACATCCGGACACTCCGACAAAATGCCGCCGCTTCAGCTGATCGCGACGCCGCCGGGCCTCTACAAGTCATCCTGAACTGTTACGCGCTCGGCACACCCGCTTTTCGGGTGGTCCGCTGGATCAGCCTCTGGTGATCGACTGCCATCGTGTAATCGGCAATGCAGGATGTTTGGCTGCGGTGTAGGGGGTGTCCGTGCGCGGCGCGTGTCGCGTTCCGGTGGGTCGCTGGTCCGGGGCAATCGTGAGGAATGAGTACCTCCTCCGACCTGGACGTCTCCTTCGCCGGTGATGATCTCGTCTTGCGGCTGGCGTCGCTGGCCTACCTGGCACGATTCTCCATCGTCTCGCTCGTCCACACGAGATCAGATCTACACCTGTACTTTTCGTGGTGCACCGAGCGGAAACTGCTACCCCTGGCGGTTGTGGCGGGCTTCTATCGCACCTGCGTGATCGATGGCCTGCTCGACTACTCACCCGCCGAGTACGTGCGCCGGCCCCGCGTGTCGAACGAGTCTCCGACACTGAGACTTTCACACCTCCAGTTCGAAGCCCTGCTCGTCGCCTCCCGCGACTCGGACAACCCACCGGACTTCGCACTGGTCGCCATGCTCGGACTGCTCGGCCTGCGTATCAGCGAGGCATGCCGGTGCGATGTCACCGATCTCGGGCGGGCGATCGACCGCGCCGTCGACGGCCGAATCCACGGGCCGATCCTGCTGAACCTGCGAGGAAGACGGATGGACCGCCATTGCGCCACCCGCCGCTTGCGGCACCTGGCGGACGTCTCGGTGGTCCGGCTGCCGCGCATGCATTCGCACATGCTGCGCCACACCTTCGTCACCACCATGCTCGACGCCGGAGTCGACCTGCGCGATATCCAGATCGCCGCCCGCCACGCCGACCCCCGCACCACCATGCGCTACGACCGCGCCCGCACCAACCTCGACCGCCACCCCAACTACATCCTCGCGGCGTTCATGGCCTCGGCCACATGACATCTCAACATCCTGCATTGCCGAAAGGCGTGCACTCCGGGAAGACCCGCGTTCGCGGACGCACCCCAGCGAGTCGAGAGCCATTGGCAACACAGTGGCAATCAATTTCCTGGCCCGCTGAAAAGGCGTGTTACGTTCGCTGAACTCGGAGACTTCTGTTCGTTTCGACCGGCTGTGGCAGTTGGCCCTCGCCGGGCGGGCTGCAGCGGTTTCTGGCTTTCCAACTGCAAGTTCGCGTCCCTTCGGCCGCGAGGGACAGGAGTGATGCACCGGTGAGTTCGACTCGATATCTGCGCACGGGCGCCGTTGCCGCCGCAGTGACCCTAGCCACGGCACTGGCGGTTTCGTCCTGCAGCAGCAACTCTTTGGATTCGGGTGACAGCGACTCGTCGGGCACTTCTTCTCCGGCGGCCGCCGCAGGGCAGGGCCCGGCGCGTAATCCCTATCTGGCCGCGGACAAGTACGCGGTCACCCACCTGGACTCGGGCCAGACCGACACCTTCGACGATCCGGTACCGCGGGGCACCTTCCACATCGATCCGGCGCAGATGCCGCGCGTCACGGTGGGACCGGTCAGCATCATCACCCTGGCCGGCACCGACCCGAAGTATCGGTGGATCTCCTCGTCCGCGGGCGTGCGGTACGTCGACGTCTCCAACAGTGGATTCAAGGAAGTCGCGGGAATGGACGCCCCCGGCATAGCGCCGATCCCCGCGCCGGCCTTGGACGCGGTGCTGAATCAGAACTTCACCGACGTCGCCCAGATCCAGGACGCGGTGAATCAGGACTGGGGCGGGGCGAACTGGACCCGTATCGCCAACGGCGTCTACAGCCTGGTGGACAAGGACAATCGCGTCTACTACACCACCAACGATTCTCAGTTGTACGTGTTCGGGCTCGTGAACAACGACAAGCCCGAGGACGGCGTCCAGGTGATCAAGCACCTCGACCTGAAACCGTTCCTGGGCACCGGCACCACCGCCACGGGCCTGCCGGAGAACGTGGTCGGGGTGAATCTGACCTACGACGGGCATCTGCTCGTGGGCTCCACGCGTGAGCTGCTGGCCTTCGACCGCACCAACCTCGACGCCGCCCCGCAGCGGGTGCGTTTCGGTGACGACGAGACCGTGTCGAACTCGATGTCCATCGACGAGCACAACGGCATCTACATCGCCTCCAACAAGATCATGCGCAAGATCGTTTGGACCGGGTCGAAACTCTCGACCGACGAAGCCGACGGCGCGTGGTCCTCGCCCTATGACACCGGTCGCCGGCCGCCGGCGGTGAAGTTCGGCACCGGCACCGGCTCGACCCCCACCCTGATGGGATTCGACGGCAAATCCGACGAGCTGGTCGTGATCACCGACGGCGCGGACCAGATGCATCTGGTCGCGTTCTGGCGCAACAAGATTCCCGAAGGGTTCCAGCAGAAGCCGGGCACCAAGTCCAACCGCATCGCCGACCAGGTCCAGGTGACCGCGGGCCTGCCCGATCCGCTGCCGGAGTTCGTGCAATCCGAACAGTCGGTCGTGGTCAACGGGTACGGCGCGTTCGTGGTCCAGAACATCGGTAGCGGCGGCGAACCCGACCGGCTTATCGACGTCCTCGCCAACGGCCCGGTCGATCCCCCGCCGCACGGCATGCAACGCTTCCAGTGGGACCCCGCCGGGCATCGCTGGAACTCGGTGTGGGCACGTGGCGATGTCGCCTCGACCTCCATGGTCCCAGCCATCTCCAGCACCACCGGGATCGTGTTCGTCAACGGCTACAGCAAAGCCGACGGCTGGGAGGTCACCGGCCTGGACTGGAAGACCGGAGAAACCGTGCACCGCACCATCTTCGGCCAATCCAACCTCGGCAACGGCGCTTACGCCATCATCGAAGGTCTCCCCAACGGCGACCTGCTGTTCAACAGCATCGGCGGACCCTTCCGCGCCAAGATCGCCAAGTAACGCCGCGACACTCACCCGACGGCCTGCTCCGATCCCACCGGGGCAGGCCGTCGCGCGTCGGCCCGGGGCGGGACGGTATTCGGGCCCGCTGCCGCTATGGTTGCTGGAAATGAACCGGGCTGCCTCCGCCGCTGACTCAGCCCACCACCGGGCCGAAGGAGGCCACACCGTGCTGCATCTGCGCATCGTTTCTCCGAGTGGGCGGAGCGGCGACGTTCTGCGCATCCTGGTCGCGGAACCCGGTGCCACCCATGTGACGCTCGCGCGCGGTGAGGCCGTGGATCCGCCCGGCGATGTGATCGAAGCCGATCTGGCGCGTGGCTCCGTCAATACCGTGGTCTCCGCGCTGAGCGCTCTGGATCTTGCTCGGACGGGCAGTATTTCGTTCGCGCCGACGGGAACCATGCTGTCCAGTTCAGCACGGCGGGCCGATGCCGCAGCGCCCCGGCCGCCGGACCAAGCGGTGGTGTGGGAGCAGTTGCTCGAGCAGGCGCGCGAAGGGGCCCGCTTCACGCCCACCTTCCTCGCGTTCCTGACGATCGCGATCCTGCTGTCGGCGGTCGGGGTGACGACAGCGTCGCCACTCACCTTGGTCGGCGCGATGGTGGTCGGGCCCGAATTCCGGCCGCTGGCAGCGCTTTCGGTGGGGTTGGTGCGCCGCGATGCGCGGCTGGTGCGGGCTTCGGTACGCACCCTGGCCATTTCGTTCCCGGCCGCGATGGCGATCACCGTGCTGGCCACGCTGTTGTGGGTCCGCCTCGGTTGGATCGGGGTCGGCAACGTCGAGAGCGCCCACGCCTTCGACTTCATCTACCAGGTCGGGCCGTTCTCCTTGGTGGTCGCCCTGCTGGCAGGTGTAGCGGGGATGCTGGCCGTGGTCACCTCCACCTCCGCCGTGCTGGTGGGTGTGTTCATCTCGGTGACGACCGTGCCGGCCGCCGGATTGGCGGCGGTCGCGGCCTTCGCGGGAAAATGGCATGCCGCACTGAGCTCGCTCGCTCAACTCGGCGTCAACCTGATCGGGATCGTCGTCGCCGGGGTAGCGGTGCTGCTGTTACTGCAGGCCGCCGACCGTCGCGACGGCGTCCTTCCCCGCAAGCGCTGACCCGCTTCGGAACTCAACCCCTCAAGTGTTGCTACAAGTTCGCTCAGTGGTGCCATCATTGCCCCATGAATGCACGCTACGTCGATCTTCCCCGCCCGCTGCGACGGCTATCGGTTTGCGTTCGGGTACCGATGGTGCTGTTGGGGGTGTCTGCCATGGTGCTGGGATGTTCGACCGGCACGAATCACCAGAGTGACAACGCCTCGCCCCAGAGTTCGGACACTCGGGCAGCGGACGCCAAGGCCGAGGAGGACTGGGCCTACTCGGTCGGCATTCAGAACTACGTGTTCGGACTCCCGCTGACGATCTCGGAGCGGGAGCGCGCACTGCGGCTGGATCCGGTGGCGTTGGAGAAGGCCAAGGCCTACGCGCCGGCCGCTCCGCTGAACCAGATCGGCCACATGAAAACCCTTGCTACGGCAGACGACAAGATGCCGTACACGCCGAACAACGACACCGTCTACAGCGGTGTGGGGATGGAACTTCGCGATGAGCCGATGATCCTGACGGCCCCGGACATCATGGACAGATACTGGTCGGTCGAGGTCGCCGACGCCTACACCAACAATGTCTTCTATCTCGGAACCCGTGCGACCGGCGGCAAGGGCGGCGACCACGCCTTCGTAGGACCGAACTGGCACGGCGAACTACCGCCCGGCGTGATCGAGCATCGGCTACCCAACAACAGCGCGATGGTCGCGATCCGCATCGGCGTGCTGCCCGACAACGCCGCCGATCTCGCCGAAGTCAATGCGCTGCAAGAGAAGTTCACCACGACCGCCTTGTCCAACTGGAGCGATCCGGCCAAACACGGCCAGGTGACCGTCCCAGACCTGGGCAAGCGCCCGCACTACGACGGCGATCTGGCGATCTTCCAGACGATCGCCGATCTGGCGGCCGAAAACCCACCGGCACCGGGCAACGAAGCAGCCGTCGAACTACTTCGCCGCGGTGGGATCACCCTCGGCAAGCCCATGGACGTCAACGCTCTCAGCGAACCGATGCGAAAGGGATTGGCACGCGCGGCCGTCGA
>NZ_JBSGCY010000029.1:0-57179 GCF_053602115.1 Nocardia sp. NPDC004582
CCCCGGTCCCGCGCCTGGAGCCCGAGCCCGCTGCCGCCGCCGTCCCGGTAGGCCGCGCCACCTCCCGCCGCCGACGCCGCGACGACAGCGCCGACCCCGAAGGCACCCAGCGCCTCTCGGTCGCCGAGATCATGGCCAACCTGAAGTCGGAGAGCAGTAACTGACGCGTTCCCCATCTGGGGTGTGGGGCGCAGCCCCCGAGAGTCGCGAGAGTTGCCTATCCCACAGTGGGTAGCTCTGGCGAATCGGCGGCGATATTCTCGCTCTCGTAACGTCCGGTACCCGCATGGCGGGACTGGAACGACTTTCGAGAGGACGAAGTGACCTCGGACAAGGATGTCTGCGGGACCGATCCTGCGCCTGCACGGTTGACGGTGGGAATCGTCTCGGCGGGACGCGTCGGCTCAGCACTGGGTGTGGCACTGGAGCGTGCCGGCCATGTCGTTTTCGGGGTGTCCGCGATTTCGGACGCCTCGGTGCGGCGTGCCGCCACGCGCCTGCCGGATTCCCGGATCCTGCCCGCCGAAGAGGTCGCCGCCCGCAGCGAGCTGCTGATTCTGGCGGTACCGGACAGTGAGTTGCCGGGTCTGGTCTCGGGTTTGGCGGCCGGGAACGCGGTGCGTTCGGGCACCATCGTGGTGCACACCTCGGGCGCGAACGGTGTCGGCGTGCTGGCTCCGCTGACCGCCTTGGGCGCGCTCCCGTTGGCGATTCACCCGGCGATGACGTTCACCGGCCATGACGAGGATGTGGCCCGGCTGGCGAACGCCTGCTTCGGCGTGACCGCCGCGGATGACATCGGCTACGCCATCGCGCAGTCACTGGTGATCGAGATGGGTGGCGAGCCGGTGCGGGTGGCGGAGGAGAACCGCACCCTCTATCACGCGGCTCTCGCGCATGGCAGCAATCATCTGGTGACCCTGATCGTGGACGCGGTGGAAGCGCTGCGCGCGGCCCTGTCCGGTCCGGGTCTGCTGGGTCAGCAGATCGTGGACGATCAGCCCAACGGCTTGGCCGAGCGGGTGCTCGCCCCGCTGGCCTCGGCGGCTCTCGACAATGCCCTGCGGCGCGGCCCGGCCGCGTTGACCGGTCCGGTGGCGCGCGGTGACGTGGCCGCGGTGGCCGCGCACTTGGAGGCGTTCGAAGCACTCGATCCGCGCCTGGCCGCCGGTTACCGGGCCCAGTCGTTGCGCGCGGCCGAGCGTGCCCGCACCAATCCCGCTCTCATCGATCTGTTGGAAGGACGCTGATGGACCCCAAGCTGATCGGAACGTACAAGCGCGGCGAGCTGACCGTGCACCACGATCCGGCCGTCATGACCAAGGTCGTGAAGGCGCTGCGTTCGGTGGGCCGCCGGGTCGCGCTGGTGCCGACCATGGGCGCGCTGCACGAGGGCCATCTGGAGCTGGTGCGGCTGGCGAAGGTCACCAACACCACGGTGATCGTGTCGATCTTCGTGAATCCGCTGCAGTTCGGCGCGAACGAGGATCTCGACAGGTACCCGCGCACCCTGGACGCGGATGTGGAACTGCTGCGCGGTGAGGGTGTGGAGCTGGTCTTCGCGCCGAGCGCGCAGGACATGTACCCGTTCGGTCCCCGCACCACCGTGCAGGCCGGTCCGTACGGCGACATCCTCGAGGGCGCGACCCGTCCGGGTCACTTCTCCGGGGTGCTGACCGTGGTGTCGAAGCTGCTCAATATCTGTCAGCCGCACGAGGCGTTCTTCGGTGAGAAGGACTACCAGCAGCTGGCGCTGATCCGCCAGATGGTGGTGGATCTGAACATGGACGTGAAGGTGGTGCCCGCGGCCACCATTCGCGAGGCCGACGGCCTGGCGCTGTCCTCGCGCAACCGCTACCTGAACCCCGAGGAGCGCGAGCTGGCCACCACCCTGTCGGCCGCGCTGTTGGCCGGTCGCCATGCCGCGGGCCGGGGCCCGGAGGCCGTGCTGGCGGCGGCGCGGTCCGTGCTGGACACCGCGCCCGCCATCGAGGTCGACTACCTGGCCCTGCGCGGCTCCGATTTCTCCGAGCAGTGGCCGACCGGTAATGCCCGGCTGCTGATCGCGGCCCGGATCGGCGGTACCCGCCTGATCGACAACATGCATGTTCCGGTCGGCCAGCCGCTCGACGGCCTGCCCTCCGTTCCCGACCAGCCCGCCCAGGCATCTCTCTAGGAAGGCGACGACGATGTTGCGCACCATGATGACGTCGAAGATCCACCGCGCCACGGTGACTCACGCCGATCTGCACTATGTGGGTTCGGTGACCGTGGACCAGGACCTGCTCGATGCCGCCGACCTGCTCGAGGGTGAGAAGGTCAGCATTGTCGACATCACCAACGGGGCCCGCCTCGAGACCTATGTGATCGCCGGCGAGCGGGGTTCCGGCGTGATCGGAATCAACGGCGCGGCAGCGCATCTCGTGCATCCGGGCGACCTGGTGATTCTCATCGCCTACGGCATGATGGACGCAAAGGAGCTCGAGAACTACGCTCCGCACGTGGTTTTCGTCGACGAGCGCAATCGCCCCATCGAGCTGGGCGCCGATCCGGCGCACGCCCCGGAGGGCTCGGACCTGATCTCGCCGCGTTCCTTGACGATGGCCTGAGCGGCGGGCGGGCATGCTGCTCTGTATCGACGTCCGCAACACCAGCATCGAGCTGGGCCTGTTCTCCGGCAGCGGGGAGCACGCGAAGCTGGCCCGGCACTGGCGGACGCACACCAATCCGCTGTTGACCGCGGACGAGTTCGCGCTGCAGGTGCGTGGCCTGATCGGGGCGGACGCCGATCAGGTGGTGGGTGTGGCGGCGCTGTCCACGGTGCCGCCGGTGCTGCGTGAGCTGCGCGAGATGCTGTCGCGCTATTGGGCGCACGTGCCGCATGTGCTCGTGGAACCCGGTGTGCGCACGGGTATTCCGCTGCTGGTGGACAATCCCAAGGAGGTCGGCGCCGACCGGATCGTGAATTGTCTTGCGGCGTATCACCGTTTCCGGTCCCCGGCCATCGTGGTGGATTTCGGGACCGCGATCTGTGTGGACCTGGTGTCGGCGAAGGGCGAATTCCTGGGCGGCAGTATCGCCCCGGGTGTGGAGATCTCCACCGAGGCGCTGATCTCCCGGAGCGCGCTGCGGCGCGCGGAGTTGACCCGGCCGCGGTCGGTGGTGGGCAAGAACAGCATGGAGTGCCTGCAGTCGGGCGCCATCTTCGGTTTCGCGGGCCTGGTGGACGGCCTGATCGACCGCATCCGCGATATCGACGCCTTCTCCGGCGACGATGTGGCGGTGGTGGCGACCGGTGCGACCGCGCCGCTGATCGTGCCGGAGTCGGAGACCATCGAGCATCACGAGCCGAATCTGACCCTGGACGGCCTGCGGCTGGTGTACGAGCGCAATCAGGCGCGCCGCACTCGGCCCTGAACCGACCGGACGGAATAAAAGTGACGCAGTCGTCGCCGGGGGGCCTGGTGATTCCCGGCGATCCGCTGTTAAACTCGCCCTCGTGTCTTTCCGTGTGAGCACCCAGGAGTGTTGTCGAGGCTGATTCGCCTCGACGGTCGTCGAGGCTTCGTATAGCCCCCGGCCACTTTCACACTTCTTGGAGATGCGCTCATGCGTTCCTCTGTTCTTTCCTTACCTGTCGATTCCCGTGCCGCCACGTCGGGCCTGCTGCCCGAGGTGACCGAGCGCGCGACCGCCTCCGCCCTGCCGACTCGGCTGCGTCCGGCCGACCTGCTGCGCCTGACCGACGAGGGCGCCCAGGATGTGCTGGAGGGCCGCTACGATCACCTGCTCCCCGACGGCGGTCTCTGGCCCACCGAAAAGCGCTGGGCCACAAGGCTTGTCGCCGACGATGAGGTGGACGTCTGGCTGATCAGCTGGGTCGAGGGCAAGTACACCGAACTCCACGACCACGCCGGCTCGCTGGGCGCGCTGACCGTGCTGTCCGGCGCGCTGTCGGAGTACCGCTGGAATGGCCGGGACCTGCGCCGTCGCACTCTCGCCGCCGGCGACCAGGCCTCCTTCCCGCTCGGCTGGGTGCACGACGTGGTCCGGGCCCCCGAATCCGAGGCGGGCAGCACCGGCCCGCTGAATCCGACCTTGAGCGTGCACGCCTATTCCCCGCCGCTGACTGCCATGTCCTATTACGAGGTCACCGGCCACGGCACCCTGCGGCGCACCCGTTCCGTCCTCACCGACCAGCCCGAAGGCGAACTCGAATGACCCACTTGACGATCGACGGCATGCTCGCCCAGGCGCGCCAGCAGCTGCGTCGCCTGCTCCCGATCGAATTGCCGCAGGCCATCGCCCGCGGCGCGATTCTGGTGGATATTCGCCCGCAGGCGCAGCGCCTGCGCGAGGGCACTCTGCCGGGCGCGCTGGTCATCGAGCGAAATGTCCTGGAATGGCGTTTGGACCCGTCCAGTTCCGCGCGTTTGGCAATGGCCGAGCATCACGACGTGGAATGGATCGTCGTTTGCTCCGAGGGCTACACCTCCAGCCTGGCCGCCGCCTCCCTGCAGCAGCTGGGCCTGCGCCGCGCCACCGACCTCGAAGGCGGATATCAGGCGCTCAAGGCGGCGGGTCTGCTGACCGTGGCGGCCTCCGCCCCCCACTTCGAACGCGAGGTCGCGACCCTCGCCTGGCTGTAGACAAAGGCGTACTCGGTTGTAGCCCTGGGCGGCGGAGAAAAAGGTTTTCGTCGCAGGATAGGCTGGGTACCCGTGAGCACCCCTCCCTCTTCTTCTTCTGCAAGCACCACCGTTTCCGCTGGGCAAAAGCGCGCCGCGGCGCCCGCGGTGGAGCATGACGTCCCCGAGCAGATGCGGATTCGCCAGGAGAAGCGGGAACGGTTGCTGGAGGAGGGCCGCGAGGCTTATCCGGTCGTCGTGGACCGCACCCACACGCTCGCCGAAATCCGGGCGGCCTATCCGGAGCTGGCGGCCGATTCCCAGACCGGTCAGGTGGTCGGGATCGCGGGGCGCGTCATTTTCGTCCGTAATACCGGCAAGCTGTGTTTCGCCACTCTGCAGGAGGGCGACGGCACCAAGCTGCAGGCGATGATCAGCCTCAACGGGGTCGGCGCGGAGTCGCTGGCGGCCTGGAAGGCCGATGTCGACCTGGGTGACTTCGTGTTCGTGCACGGTGAGGTGATCGCCTCGCGCAGTGGCGAATTGAGCGTCATGGCCGACTCCTGGGAGATGGCGGCGAAGTCGCTGCGCCCGCTGCCGGTGGCGCACAAGGAGATGAACGAGGAGTCCCGGGTCCGGCAGCGCTATGTCGACCTGATCGTGCGCCCGGAGGCGCGTGAGATGGCCCGCATCCGCGTCGCCGCGGTGCGCGCGCTGCGAAACGCGTTGGAGCGCAGGGGATTCCTCGAGGTCGAGACCCCGATGCTGCAGACCATCCACGGCGGCGCGGCGGCTCGTCCGTTCGCCACCCACTCCAACGCGCTCGATATGGAGCTGTTCCTGCGCATCGCGCCGGAGTTGTTCCTGAAGCGTTGCGTGGTGGGCGGCATCGAGAAGGTCTTCGAGATCAACCGGAACTTCCGCAACGAGGGCGCGGACTCCACCCATTCGCCGGAGTTCGCAATGCTGGAAACCTACGAGGCGTACGGCACCTACGACGATTCCGCCATCATGATGCGCGAATTGATCCAGGAAGTCGCGCAGGAGGTCTACGGCACGCAGGTGGTGACGCTGGCCGACGGCACCGAATACGATCTGTCCGGTGAGTGGGCGACGGTCGAGATGTACCCGTCGCTGTCGGAGCAGATCGGTACCGAGGTCACCCCGGAAACTTCCGTGGAGGAATTGCTGGCGCTCGCGGATCGGGTCGGTCTGGAAATTCCGCAGGGTAAGGGCTACGGCCACGGCAAACTGGTCGAGGAACTGTGGGAGCACGTCTACGGCGACAAGCTCTACGCCCCGACTTTCGTGCGCGACTTCCCGGTCGAGACATCGCCGCTGACCCGTCAGCATCGGAGCAAGCCCGGGGTTACCGAGAAGTGGGACCTGTACGTGCGCGGCTTCGAACTGGCCACCGGCTATTCGGAACTGGTGGATCCGGTGATCCAGCGGGAACGTTTCATGGATCAAGCGCGTTTGGCCGCGGCCGGTGACGACGAGGCCATGCGGCTGGACGAGGACTTCCTCACCGCGATGGAGCACGGTATGCCCCCCACTACGGGAACCGGTATGGGTATCGACCGTTTGCTGATGGCCCTGACTGGCCTGGGAATCCGGGAAACGATACTCTTTCCAATTGTGCGGCCGGCCGCCCGTTAGTTCTCCGGATTGCATTTCCGGGGCCTGTTCTGGGACTATCGGAATTAGCGGTATTCTGGCGTCGGGTAATCGGCCTGACTATGTGGGTCGCACGATTTCGAGAGGACGTTCATCTCATGGCAAAGAAGGTCACCGTTAGCTTGATCGACGATGTCGACGGTGAGTCCATCGCGGACGAGACCATCGAGTTCGCTATCGATGGCGTCTCGTACGAGATCGACTTGTCGACGGCGAATGCGGCCAAGCTTCGGGAGGGTCTGGAGGCTTGGGTTTCCGCCGCTCGGCGCACGAGCGGACGGCGTCGCACCAAGGTGGCCGGCGCTCCGGCCGCGGGTCCGAAGAACCGGGTCTCGATCGATCGTGAACAAAGCGCGGCCATTCGCGAATGGGCTCGCCGGAATGGACACAAGGTGTCCGCTCGTGGTCGTATCTCTGCTGACATCACCGAGGCTTACAACAAGGCCGCCGCTAAGAACTAGTGTCCGCTAGTCGCCGATTCGACTGCCGTCCGGGTGTTCGTGCGACCCGGGCGGCAGTGGTTTATTCATACGCTTTGCGTATAACCAGGGGATCAACTGCGATCTTGCTACCGCCCGGGGTGGCCAGGCACCATTGAAACGTGCGGACGACGTCACTGGCTGGGTGTAGAGAAGAGGTATCGGCACAGTGACCGCTTTCCACGGTTCCTTCCTCCGGGTCAAGGACCAAGAGGGACGCCAGCACGAGTTGATGCTGACCCCCGACCAGCCCCGGATCACTATCGGCCGCTCCCCGCAGGCCGATCTCTCGCTGTCCTGGGACGCCGAGGTGTCGCGGCTGCACGCGACCGCGGAGTACCTGGGCGCGCACTGGACCATCGTGGATGACGGCCTGTCCCGCAACGGCACCTTCGTCAACGGCGACCGCCTGGTGGGACGGCATCGCTTGCAGCCGGGGGACGTCATCCGGATGGGCACCTCGCGGGTCACCTTCCATGATTTCAGTGGCGCCGCAGGCGATGTCACGCAGACCTCGACGGGTGGGCTGCCCACGCTGCGCTCCCTCACCGAAACCCAGCGGTCGGTACTGATCGCGCTCTGCCGCCCCCTGCGCGGCAACGACGGCTTCGCCTCACCCGCCTCGAATCAGCAGATCGCGGCCGAACTCTTCCTCAGCGTCGACGCCATCAAGACGCATCTGCGCGCCCTGTTCGCCAAGTTCGGCGTCGAGGATCTCCCGCAGAACCAGAAGCGGGTCCGGCTCGCCAACCTGGCCATGCAGTCGGGCGTCATCTCCGAACGCGATCTCTGAGAGTTCGCGACAACCCCGGGGTGGATCCCCGCGCATGGGGGTGAGCTTCTGAGCCATGGGTTTCCGGACTCGTGCGCTGTTGACTGAACGTAGTTGATCGCCCGGGAGAACACGGGCGGCGGATCCAGTCAGGAGAGCACGATGTTCGCACTTCGCACGGCCGCACTGGTGGCGGCGACGTTGACCACCGGCCTCACCGCCGGCATCTTCTTCGCCTACGCGACCTCGGTGATGACGGCCCTGGGTCAGTCCGACGACCGCACCTTCGTCGACATCATGCAGAAGATCAACGTGGTCATCATCAACCCGCCGTTCATGCTGGCCTTCATGGGCTCGGTCGGCTTCACCGTGCTGGCCGCGGCACTGCACCTGGGCAAGGGCAACCGCACCACGCTGATCTGGGTCGGCGTCGCGCTGGCGCTCAATGTGATCGCCTTCGCGGTCACCTCCGGGATGAACGTGCCGCTCAACAATCAGCTGGCCGATGCCGGTGATGTCGCGCAGATCCCGGACCTGGCGGCGGTGCGGTCCCAGTTCGAAAGCTCCTGGGTGGCTTGGAACGTCGTGCGCGCGGTGATCCACACCCTGGCCTTCCTGGTCCTGACCGGAGCGCTGTTCGTGGCGGGCACGCAGCACGCCAAGGCTGATCAGAAGACGGTGGCGGCCGCGGCGGTGGCCGCGGCTCCGCAGTTCCCGCAGTACGCCCCGCAGCCCGGATTCCCTTCCGCCCGGTAGTGATTCACCCCCCGATTCCGGTGGTGGCCGGGACCCGATGTGCGGCAACGCAAGCCGCCTGCGGGTCCCGGCCATCGCCGCGTTCCCGTAGTGGAACCGGTTTCAGAACTTACCCGTCAGTAATCCATCCCCCGTGCTTGTTTTCCGTCTAGGTTGTCGGAACGCGTTCTAATTTGGGAGGGAACATGCAGAGGATGCCCATGCGTGGAACGCCAGGATCACTGCTGATCATGGCGGTGCTGGCGATCTTGGGAATCACCGCGAGCGGTACGGCGCGCGCGGAATACCCGGTCACATTCAACTTCTTCGCGGGCATCCCGAACGAGTTGCTCAATCCGGGCGGCTCGCTCCCCGGCGCCAACGACTGGTCCTGTAAGCCCACGGCCGCCCATCCCGATCCGGTGGTGCTGATCCACGGCACCGCGGGCGGCGCGCAGACCAACTGGGGCGCCTACGCGCCGCTGCTCGCCAACGAGGGCTACTGCGTGTTCGCCCTGACCTACGGCGCCCTCGACGTCCCGTGGCCGCTGAACGCCCTGGGCGGTATGAAGCCGATCCCCGAAAGTGCCGCTCAGCTGGCCGCTTTCGTGAACCGGGTGCTGTCGGCGACCGGCGCCGCGCAGGTCGACTTCGTGGCGCACTCGCAGGGCAACACGGTCGGCAACTACTACATCAAGCGGCTCGGCGGCTCCGGCAAGGTGAACCACTTCGCCGCCATCGCGCCCCCGTGGCTGGGCATCTTCGGCGATCAGATGAACGTGATCCGGGCCTTCGGTCAGCAGCTCGGCGCGACCGCGGACCAGATCGACAACCTCGCCGCCATGGGCGTCATCTGCCAGGCCTGCCCGGAGATGCTCGGCGACTCCTCCTTCATGAACGCCCTGAACGCCGACGGCGTCTTCGACCCGTCGGTCACCTACACCAACCTGGCCTCCAATTTCGACGAGGCGGTGTGGCCGTCGATCGCCCTGGTCCCGGGCGCGAACGTGACCAATGACCTGATGCAGGACGGCTGCGCGCTCGATTTCTCCGATCACATGGCCATCGCGGGCAGTCGCCGTGCGGCCATGATGACCCTCAACGCCCTGGATCCGGCGCATGCCCGCCCGGTGCCGTGCGAGTTCGTCCCGCCGATCACCGGGTAGCCGATTCGCTCGATTTCCCCGACTGACCGGCTTGTTCGCTGTGGGCGTAGCGCGTTCGGAAACGAGCCGCGCAACTGCCCCGTTATGACTGAATGAGTCGTACTGTCGCCGGTTCGCAATAGGGTGGACGGACGACGTGCGTGACCCCCGGCAACTAGAGTGGAGTCGGGGGATGCAACCCCAGGGCTTCATGGCAGGCTGGCGACCAGAAGGGCAGCACAGGGTCTGAAGCGCCGGATGCCAGTGATGGCGGAGCAGGAGAGTGAGGGAGCGATGTTCGAGAGGTTCACCGACCGCGCGCGGCGGGTCGTTGTCCTGGCCCAAGAAGAGGCCCGGATGCTCAACCACAACTACATCGGCACCGAGCACATCCTGCTGGGCCTGATCCACGAGGGCGAGGGTGTCGCGGCGAAGTCGCTGGAGTCCCTTGGCATCTCGCTGGAGGGCGTGCGCTCGCAGGTCGAGGAGATCATCGGGCAGGGCCAGCAGGCTCCGTCCGGTCACATCCCGTTCACTCCGCGTGCCAAGAAGGTGCTCGAGCTGTCGCTGCGTGAGGCGCTGCAGCTCGGTCACAACTACATCGGCACCGAGCACATCCTGCTCGGCCTGATCCGCGAGGGTGAGGGCGTCGCGGCGCAGGTGCTGGTGAAGCTGGGCGCGGATCTCAACCGGGTGCGCCAGCAGGTCATCCAGCTGCTGTCCGGGTACCAGGGCAAGGAGCCGGTCGAGGGTTCCGGTTCGCGTGGCGAGCAGGGCACCCCGTCCACCTCGCTGGTGCTGGACCAGTTCGGCCGGAACCTGACCCAGGCCGCCCTCGAGGGCAAGCTCGACCCGGTCATCGGCCGCTCGAAGGAAATCGAGCGCGTCATGCAGGTGCTGAGCCGCCGTACCAAGAACAACCCGGTCCTGATCGGTGAGCCCGGCGTCGGTAAGACCGCCGTCGTGGAGGGTCTCGCCCAGGCCATCGTCAACGGCGAGGTGCCGGAGACGCTCAAGGACAAGCAGCTGTACACCCTCGACCTGGGTTCCCTGGTCGCGGGCAGCCGCTACCGCGGTGATTTCGAGGAGCGCCTGAAGAAGGTGCTCAAGGAGATCAACACCCGCGGCGACATCATCCTGTTCATCGACGAGCTGCACACCCTGGTGGGTGCGGGCGCGGCCGAGGGCGCCATCGACGCGGCCTCGATCCTGAAGCCCAAGCTGGCTCGCGGCGAGCTGCAGACCATCGGCGCCACCACCCTCGACGAGTACCGCAAGTACATCGAGAAGGACGCCGCCCTGGAGCGCCGGTTCCAGCCGGTCCAGGTGGGCGAGCCGACGGTCGAGCACACCATCAACATCCTCAAGGGTCTGCGCGACCGCTACGAGGCGCACCACCGGGTCTCCATCACCGATGGCGCTCTCGTCGCCGCCGCCACCCTCGCGGACCGCTACATCAACGACCGCTTCCTGCCGGACAAGGCGATCGACCTCATCGACGAGGCGGGCGCGCGCATGCGCATCCGCCGGATGACCGCGCCGCCGGACCTGCGCGAATTCGACGACAAGATCGCCGAGGCGCGCCGGGAGAAGGAGTCCGCGATCGACGCGCAGGACTTCGAGAAGGCCGCGCGCCTGCGCGACAAGGAGAAGCAGCTCGTCGCCAAGCGGGCCGAGCGCGAAAAGCAGTGGCGCTCCGGCGATCTGGACGTCGTGGCCGAGGTCGATGACGAGCAGATCGCGGAGGTGCTGGCCAACTGGACCGGTATCCCGGTGTTCAAGCTCACCGAGGAGGAGACCACCCGTCTGCTCCGCATGGAGGACGAGCTGCACAAGCGGATCATCGGCCAGGAGGACGCGGTCAAGGCCGTGTCCAAGGCCATCCGCCGCACCCGCGCCGGTCTGAAGGATCCGAAGCGTCCCTCGGGCTCGTTCATCTTCGCCGGCCCGTCCGGTGTCGGTAAGACCGAGCTGTCGAAGGCGCTGGCGAACTTCCTGTTCGGCGAGGACGACGCGCTCATCCAGATCGACATGGGCGAGTTCCACGATCGCTTCACCGCCTCGCGGCTGTTCGGTGCCCCTCCGGGCTACGTCGGCTACGAGGAGGGCGGCCAGCTCACCGAGAAGGTGCGCCGCAAGCCGTTCTCGGTGGTGCTGTTCGACGAGATCGAGAAGGCGCACCAGGAGATCTACAACACCCTGTTGCAGGTCCTGGAGGACGGTCGCCTGACCGACGGTCAGGGTCGTACGGTCGACTTCAAGAACACCGTGCTGATCTTCACCTCGAACCTCGGTACCTCGGACATCTCCAAGGCCGTGGGCCTGGGCTTCGCCCAGTCCAACGCCGAGGGCTCGAACTACGAGCGGATGAAGCTGAAGGTCAACGACGAGCTGAAGAAGCACTTCCGCCCGGAGTTCCTGAACCGCATCGACGACGTGATCGTGTTCCACCAGCTCACTCAGGACCAGATCATCCAGATGGTCGACCTGATGATCGGCCGCGTCGCCAACCAGCTGAAGAACAAGGACATGGAGATCGAGCTGACCGAGAAGGCCAAGAGCCTGCTCGCCAAGCGCGGTTTCGACCCGGTCCTGGGCGCCCGCCCGCTGCGTCGCACGATCCAGCGCGAGATCGAGGACCAGCTGTCGGAGAAGATCCTCTTCGGCGAACTGGGCGCCGGTCAGGTCGTGTCGGTGGATGTCGAGGGCTGGGACGGCGAAGGCCAGGGCGAGAACGCGAAGTTCACCTTCGCCGCCAAGGCCAAGCTGACCAAGAAGGCCGACTCGGCCGCCGAGGACAAGCCGGTCGCCGCCCTCGCGGGTGAGGCCCCGGCCGCCGCCTCCGGCGAGTAAGTCAGCGAGACGACGGAAGCCCCGCTCCTCCTCCGGGAGGGCGGGGCTTCCGCCTGTTCGGGGCCGAAATTCGGTGGCGGAGCGATCCCACCGTGCCGCATGCTCGGATGCGATGCTCACCGACACTCAGCTGGACAGTTTCATCACCGACGGATTCGTGAAGGTCGAACAGGCTTTCCCGGCCGAGACCGCCGCCGCGGGTCGTGCGATTCTCTGGCGCGAAACCGGTTGTGATCCCGAGGATCCCGCGACCTGGACCCAGCCGGTCATCCGGCTCTGGGATCATGCCGAGGAGCCGTTCGCCCGAGCCGTCACGGCCGCGCCCCTGCTCGAGGCGTTCGATCAGCTGGTGGGCCCCGGTCGCTGGCTGCCACGAAAGAGTCTGGGCAGCTGGCCGATTCGTTTCCCCAGCCCGGAGCCGCCGGGCGATGCCGGCTGGCACGTGGATGTCAGTTTCCCGGGCGACGCCCAGCCCGACGACTATCTGAGCTGGCGTGTGAACGTCTTCTCCCGGGGCCGGGCCCTGCTCATGTTGTTCCTCTTCTCCGATGTCGACGCCGACGACGCGCCGACCCGCATTCGGGTGGGCTCGCACCTGCGTCTGGCCCGGGAGCTGGAACCGTTCGGCGAGGCGGGCACCACGATGTTCGAGCTGGCCGATTTCTACACCGCCACGGGCGATCTCCCGGAGGCGCTCGCCACCGGCAGGGCGGGCGACGTCTACCTCTGCCATCCCTTCCTGATCCACGCCGCCCAGCCGCATCGCGGCCGGACCCCGAGGTTCATGGCCCAGCCGCCGCTGCTCCTGCGTGAGCCCTGCGTCCTGGACCGTCCCGATGGCGCGTATTCCCCTGTGGAGCAGGCTATTCGGCAGGGCTTGGGCGACCCGGTGCGCTGACGGTCAGCGGAAGCGGGCCAGCACCGGAGCGAAGGCGTCGGTGAGATCGCCCGGCACCAGCACTTCGTCGATTCCGAGCTTCTCGCGGCGATGCTCGAGGAGTTCGGCCGCCGCGGCGGGGTCGGCGGGCAGGAGAACGGCGGCGTCGGCCGCGCGCAGCTGTTCCAGGGTGACGCCCATGAACTTGCTCATGAACGGCGGCAGGATGTCGCCGACGGCGACCAGTTGCAGGCTGAACGCGATCGGGCGAGCGGTGAGGTCACGCACCCGGGCGACGATGTCGGCCAGATCGCCTTCGGTGGCGGTCGGGGCCACGGCCAGGTGGATCCGGTCGGCGATGTCGGCGCAGGCGGCGAGCATGCGCGGCCCGGAGGCGGCGATGACGATCGGCGGCGCGGGCGTGACCTCGGCGCGCACCGCCCGCGCCACCGCCAGCAGGTGATCGCGCCGCTGGGCCGCGGAACCGAATGCGACGCCGAGCTTTTCGGCCTCGGCGGCCGCGTCGGGTCGTCCGGTGCCGAGTCCGAGTTCGAAGCGTCCGTCGGAAAGCAGTTGCAGGGCAGCGGTTTCGCGCACGGTCGCGGCGGCCGTCCGCATCGGCGCGGCCAGCACATTGGGCCGCAGGCGCAGTGTCGTGGTCACCGCGGCCGCCGCCGCCAGCGCGGGAAACGGCGACACGGTGTGCAGGGTGTCGGGCAGCAGGACGGTGCCGTACCCCTGGTTTTCGGCGGATTGAACCGCGTGAATCCAGTCCGAGCTCGATCGAGGTGCGATGACGATGCCGAAGTTCATGCTCATGGCTTCGAGCATGCGCGGATTCGACGGGCGGGGAATCCGCTTCGAGTCGGCTTCTCGGTTACGTCCGGGTGCGTAGCGACCGCGAGGTGCGCGTACCGGAGCCGATCACTGCCAGCCGGGGCGGACCAGACCGGATTCGTAGGCCATGACGACGAGTTGGGTGCGGTCGCGGGCGTTGAGTTTCACCAGGATGCGGCTGACGTGGGTGCGGGCGGTGGCGGGGCTGAGGTACAGGCGTTCGGCGATCTCGGCGTTGGTGAGGCCCTCGGCGACCAGGGTCATGACCTCACGTTCGCGGTCGGTGAGTTCGGAGAAGGCGGCCGCGGGGGCGGGTTTGGCGTGGGTGGCGAACTCCTCGACCAGGCGTCTGGTGACGCTGGGGGAGAGCAGGGCGTCGCCGCCCGCGACCACCCGCACGGCCTTGACCAGGTCGGCGGGTTCGGTGTGTTTGACCAGGAAGCCGGTGGCCCCGGCGCGCATCGCCTCGAAGACGTATTCGTCGAGTTCGAAGGTGGTCAGGACGACGACCTTCACCGCTTCCAGGGCGGGGTCGGCGGCGATGGCGCGGGTGGCGGCCAGGCCGTCCAGGACGGGCATGCGGATATCCATGAGGACGACGTCGGGGCGGAGTTCGCGGGCCAAGTCGACGGCCTGGCCGCCGTGGTCGGCCTCGCCCACCACCTCGATATCGTCCTGGGCGCCGAGCAGCGCGACGAAGCCCGCGCGCACCAGCGCCTGGTCGTCGGCGATCACCACGCGAATCGGCATCGGTCCTCCTCGAATTCCCAGGTTACGCAGCCGGTTCCGGGTGGGCCAGGTGGGTGGGCAGGCGCGCCTTGACCCGGAATCCGCCGTCGGCCTTGGGTTCGGCGGACAGTTGCCCGCCCAGCGCGTGGGCGCGTTCGGTCATGCCGGTGATGCCGTGGCCGCCGGACGGCGACTGGGGTGCGGGCTGGCGGGTGGGCCGGGTGTTGTCGATGGTGAGCTGCAGCCGTTCGGCCGAATAGTGCACGGTGACAAGCACGCTCGCGCCGGGCGCGTGCCGCACCACATTGGTGAGCGACTCCTGCACGATGCGGGCGGCGGCCACGTCGACCACGGCGGGCAGCCGGCGTGGCCCGCCGGTGACCATGGTGTGCACCTCGAGTCCGGCGGCGCGGGCCGGTCCGGTGAGCTTGTCGAGGTCGGTGATGCCGATGGTGGGCTGAGTCGGGGCGGCGACGGTGGCGGTGCCGCCCCGAATGGACCGCAGCAGGGCGTTGACCTCGCCGAGCGCGTCCTTGCTGGCGGTCTTGATGGCGGCCAAAGCGGTGGCGGCCTGTTCGGGCTTGCGGTCGAACAACTCCAGCGCGACCGAGGACTGCACATTGATCAGGGACAGGCTGTGCGCCAGCACGTCGTGCAGTTCGCGGGCGATGGCCAGGCGTTCCTCGGTGACCCGCTGCTCCCGCTCGGCCGATTCCAGGGCATGCTGGGCGCGCGCCCGTTCGCGTTCGGCTTGTTCCTCGCGTTCGGCGGCTTCGACGCGCTGCCGGCGGGCGATGAAGGCGACGCGGCGCTGTCGGAAGCCTTCCGCGGCGGCCGCCAGCAGGAAAAGCCAAGCGAGCAAACCGAATTCCTGCCAGACGCTGGTCCGGTACCCGCACCAGCCGGGTACCGGCCACACCATGAGCAGATAGCCGATGGCGACGAACGGGTAGGTGTACCAACGGGATCCGCGTACGGCGGCGGTCATGAAGGCGACGATGAGCGAGACGAAGATCGGGCCATACCCATAACCGAACAGTAGGTATGCGACGGTGACCGCCATCGTCCCGTAGAACACCCCCAGCGGGTACCGCCGCCGCAGCAGGATCAGCGCCGGACCCACCGTGAGCAGCGCGTATCCGAGCAGATCGAGGGCGCGCGGCACATTCTGATGGTGATTGGCCAGCGTGCCCGCGCCGAGCTGTATCGCCCCCACCGCCAGAGCCGGGAGCACGTCGCGCCGGCCCAGCCTTCCCCCGCGTGTGTCCATAGCTGCACCGTAGCGCCGTCCGCGGGCAGTGGCACCGTGTCACACCGAAATACGTCCGGAGACGGCCCCGGAATACGTCCCGATACGTACACCCGATCACGCGCCGGGACGGATTACTTTCCGTGCCCGGAATCGGATCGTGGAAGCCATGAACGAAGCGATCGCCGTCACCGACCGGCTGACCAAGCGCTACGGCTCCCACACCGCCGTGGACGCGGTCAGCATGAGCGTGCGCCGCGGCGAGATCTACGGTTTCCTGGGCCCGAACGGCGCGGGCAAGACCACCACGCTGCGCATGCTGGCCGGCCTCATCCGCCCGGACGCGGGGGCCGCGACCGTGCTGGGCCGTGCGCCCGGCGACCCGGATGCCCTGCGCCGCATGGGTGTTCTCATCGAGGGCCCCGGCTTCTACCCCTATCTCTCGGGCCACGACAACCTGCGTGTCCTGGCCCGTTATCGGGGGGTCGGCGACGACGCGGTCGCCGATGCCCTGGCCCGGGTGGACCTCGCCGCCCGCGGCAAGGACAGGTTCCGCACCTACTCGCTCGGCATGAAGCAGCGCCTGGGCGTCGCGGCCGCCCTGCTCGGCCACCCCGACCTGCTGATCCTCGACGAACCCACCAATGGCCTGGATCCCGCGGGCATGGCCGACATGCGGGAACTCATCACCGGACTCGCCGCCGACGGGCACACCGTCGTGCTGTCCAGTCACCTGCTCAGCGAAGTGCAGGAGATCTGCGATCGCGTCGGCGTCATCTCCGGTGGCCGCCTGCTCACCGAATCGACGGTGCGGGACCTGCGTGGCCAGGCGTCCCTGCTCGTCCGCGCCGAGCCCCTGGAAGTGGCGTTCCGGGCCGTGCGCGCCGCGGTGGGGGAGCGGTCCGCGCTGCTGACCGCCGCCGGAATCCGCGTCGACGCGGGAGCCGCGACGGCCCCCGCGGTGGCGCGCGCGGTCGTCGCGGCGGGCGCGGATCTGGTCGAGCTGCGCAGCGACGAGAAGTCCTTGGAAGAAGTGTTTTTCGAGATGACGGAGACAGCGAAATGACCGACCCCGGCGTACTCGGGAACCACGGCGGCCCGTTCACCGATCTGGTCGCCAGTGCCCGAGCCGAACTGCTGCGGCTGCGCAAGTGGCCCGCCTTCTGGATCGTGCTCGGCACCTGGATCCTGCTGAACCTCACCTTCGCCTATCTGTTCAACTACCTGGCCTACACGACCGGCGGCGGCACGCGCATGTCCAACGGCCTGCCCCGCGACGTGCTGTTGCAGCAGCTGCTGCCCGCCGCGGTGCCGGAGGTGTTCACGCAGGGCATGGCGCTGTTCGGCGGCGCGCTCATGCTGGTGCTGGGCGCGCTGGCGACGGGCAGCGGATACGGCTGGGGCAGCTGGAAAACCGCGCTCACGCAGGGCCCTTCGCGGGTGGCCGTGATCGGTGCGGTGGTGTTGAGCCTGGCGCTGACGGTGGTCGCGCTGGTGCTGACCGCCTTCGTGGTCGACACCGGTGTGGCGGCGCTCATCGCGAGCACCCAGGGACAGTCCCTGGCGCTGCCGTCCGTGGGCCGGATGCTGCTCGGAATCGGTTCGGGCGCGGCGATTCTGAGCATGTGGACGCTGGCGGGCGCGCTGATCGGGACCGCGGCCCGGGGGCCCGCGCTGGCGGTCGGCCTGGGCCTGGTGTGGGTGCTGGTGGTGGAGAATCTGCTGCGCGGCGTGGGCGCGATCTTCTCGCCGATCGAGGGGATCACCGATCATCTGCCGGGCACGGCCGCCGGCTCGCTCGCGGGCTCGATGCGTACGGTGAGCGGCCCGGCCACGCCGGGCGTGCTGAACATCCTCTCGCGCGGTGAATCCCTGGTCGTGCTGGCCGTCTATGTCCTGCTGTTCGCGGGCGGCACGATCTGGCTGGTCCACCGTCGCGACATGGTGTGAGGCGCAAGCGAATACGGTGCGCCGCGACCGCCCCCGATCGGTGGGCGGTCGCGGCGTCGTGTCATGGGCGGGGCGGGTCCAGCACGCCGTGCGCGATCCGGGCGAGTCCGGCGGCGATCTGCGCGGTGCTGAGGCCGCGGTCGCGCTGCTGCCGGTACACCTCGGCGGCGAGTGGGGCGAGGAGGGCGTCCACCAGCGAATCGGGTTCGGCGACACCGGCTTCCGTGAGCAGGGTGCGTACGTGCACCACCCAGAACTGGTAGGCCCCGGTGCGGAAGCGCGCACCCCCGGTTTCCGCGCCGAGCACCAAATGGGCGTGGGTATCCAGTAATTCGAGCATCGCCGCGTAGAACGCGGTCAGTCGCTGCGCGGGCGGCGCGCCCGGCCCGAGCGGCGGTTCCCCGCGCAAGAGCTGTTCCTGCAGTGTCTTCTCGTGCTCGTCGAGCAGGGCCACCGCGATCGACCCCACGTCCGGGTAGCGCCGGTACAGCGTGCCCCGTCCGACGCCGGCCGCCTTGGCGATGTCGTCCATGGTGACCGTGCGCGGGTCGCGGTCGGCGAACAGCCGCGCGGCGGCCGCCAGCACCTTGGCTCGGTTGCGGGCCGCGTCGGCGCGCTCGGCGGGCGCGGGCGGGTTGTTGAGCAACGGCAGGCCGGGGGTGTTCATGCAGCTCACTGTAGCCGCCCAGGAATAAGTGGACAAGGTGTCCGGTTGTCGTCTACCGTCGGAGAAGTAAACGGACAAACTGTCCACTTGAATGGAGACTCGCTGATGACCACCCTGCTGCACCTCGACGCCAGTGCCCGCCGCGAATCGGTCAGCCGCCTGCTCGGCGCGACTTTCGCCGACGCCTGGCGCGCCGAGCATCCCGACGGCCGCTACGTCCACCGCGACCTGGCCGCCGACCCGGTGCCGTTCATCGGCGAGGGCTGGACCGAACTGTGCGACCGCGTCCTCGCCCACGGCAGCACCGACCTCGACCGGCTCGCCGACCTGGTGGATTCAGCCGCGCAGCAGGCGGCCTGGGAGATCGTCGAACCCCTGCTCGCCGAGGTCCGCGCCGCGGACGTGGTGCTGATCGGCACGCCGATGTACAACTACTCGATCCCGGCGAGCCTCAAGGCCTGGCTGGACCAGATCACCTTCCCGCGAATGTCGCTGGCCCCCAACCGCTTCGTGGTGGTGACCGCGCGCGGCGGCGCGTACTCCCCGGGCGCGCCGAAGGCGATCTACGACTACCAGGAGCGCTACCTGCGCGACTTCTTCGCCGGCCACTTCGCCGTCGAGGACACGGTTTTCGTCAACGCCGAACTCGTGAACGCCCGCCACGATCCGGCGCTGGCCCACCTGCGCGACAAGCACGACGCCTCCTACGCAGCCGCCCTGGACGCGGTCCGCGCGTTGGGCAAGGAGTACTGAGATGAACTGGCTCGTCCTGGGTTTGGCCGGTCTGGTGGAGATCGCCTGGTCGCAGTCCATCAAACCGACCCAGAATTTCACCAAGCCGATCCCGACCCTGGTGTGCTTCCTGCTCGCGGCGGTCGCGGTGTACCTGCTGTCCTATGCCATGCAGTCGCTGCCGGTGGGCACCGCGTACGCGATCTTCACCGGGATCGGGGCGGTCGGCGCGATCGCGCTGGGCGTGCTGGTGCAGAAGGACCCGCTCAGCGCGGGCCGGCTGCTGGCGCTGTCCATGATCATCGGCGGCATCGTGCTCGCCCGGGTCACCAATCCGGAGTGAGCGCGGTTCGGGGCGGTGCCGCCGCCGTCACCGGGTAGGTTCGAGCGGGAGTCGAGTTCCCCCCATACGAAAGGACGTAACGATGCCTACACGTTCCGCGCGTACCAGCTGGTCCGGTGGTCTCCAGGACGGTTCCGGTCAGGTCGAGCTGGTCAGCTCGGGCGTCGGCAAGTACGACGTCTCGTTCCCCAAGCGCGCCGCCGACGCGGCCGACGGCACCACCAGCCCCGAAGAGCTCATCGCGGCCGCGCACTCCTCCTGCTACGCCATGGCCCTGTCCGGCCAGATCGGCAATGCCGGCGGCACCGTGCAGAGCCTCGACATCACCGCCGACGTGACCCTGGGCCCGGACCCGGCCGGCGGCTTCCGCATCTCCAAGATCAAGCTGACCCTGGTCGGCAAGGCCTCGGGCATCGACGAGGCCGGTTTCCTGGCCGCCGCCGAGGCCGCCAAGGCCGGCTGCCCGGTGTCCAAGGCACTGTCCGGTGTCGACACCATCGAACTGGACGCCACCTTCGAGGCCTAGTTCTCGAGGCGTAGTACGCGAAGTCCCGGCCGACGCTTCCGCCAGCCGGGACTTGTTCGTTCGCCTGATCAGGCGTTCTTGCCCGCCACATCCAGGACGACCTCGAACTCCAGCAGCGACGCGCCGGTCGAGACGGGCTTGCGGGCCTCGCCGGCGTGCGCCTCGCGGGCCGGGCCGTCGCGCCACGCCGCGAAGGATTCCTCCGAATCCCACTGGGTGACAACGAAGTACCGGTTGTCGCCGGCGACCGGGCGGAGCAGCTGGAAGCCCAGGAAACCGGGCGAGTTCTCGACCGCGTGCGCGCGGTGCGCGAATCGCTTCTCCAGCTCGGGGCCCGCGCCCTCGGGAACCTCGATTGCGTTGATCTTGACGACTGCCATGGGGCCGAGGCTACGCCGTCGCGGGGCGGGGGTGGCACCGGCCCGCGCCGCGCGCCCTAGATTGGTGGCGTGTTGGAAGACGAGGCGAGCCCACTGCACGACGAAGGCGGGACCGGGGTCCCAATCCTGTTGCTGCACGGGCTGATGGGCAGTGCGTACACCTGGAACCGGCAGCTGGACTGGCTGCGCGCGTTCGGGCACGTCTACACCTTCGACGCGGCGGGACACGGGCGGACCGCGCCCGCCCAGCTCACCACCGAGGCCTTCGTCGCCGACCTCGCCGCCGCCACTGCGGCCGTCACCGAGCCGATGGTGGTGATCGGGCACTCCATGGGCGGCCTGCACGGCTGGATGTTCACCGCCGCCCATCCGGAGCGGGTGCGGGCGCTGGTCGTCGAGGACATGGCTCCCGACTTCCAGGGCCGCACCGCGGCGGACTGGGCGGCCATGGTCGAGGCGTGGCCGGTCCCGTTCGAGACCGAGGCCGCCGTACTGGAGTTCTTCGGTCCGGTGGCCGGCCGCTACTTCCTGGACTCGTTCCGGCGCGAGCCCGACGGCTACCACCTGCACGGCGAGGTGCCGACCTTCCGGGACATCTCCGAGGAGTGGGGCACCCGCGACTTCTGGGCGCAGTGGAATTCGGTCACCGTGCCCGCGCTGCTGATCGAGGGCGAGTACACCATCACGCCGCCGGGCCAGATGCGGGAGATGGCCGCGCTGCATCCGGACGCCCGGCACGTGGTCATCGCCGACGCCGGGCACCTGGTGCACGACGATCAACCGGCCGCCTACCGGGCCGAAGTCGAGGACTTCCTGCGTCGCGTACTCGTTTGAGGGCGGGTGCCTTCAGTCGTGAGGGGTCGCCGTCGTATGCTCGGCTCGACCGCGACTCCTGACGGATGGTGACCACGATGATCGACTTCTCGATTCCCGCCGACCTCGCTGCCGAACGCGACCGCGTCCGGCAGTTCGTCATCGACAAGATCGTGCCCTTCGAACGCGACCCGCGCCTGACCGCGCACGGCCCCAACGACGAACTGCGCCAGGAGATGGTGGAGCTGGCCCGCGCCGAGAAGCTGCTCACCATCCAGGCCCCCGTGGAACTGGGCGGGCGCGGCCTGACCCACGTCGAGCAGGCCGTGCTGTACGAGGCCGCCGGCTGGTCCACCCTCGGCCCGGTCGCCATGAACTGCGCCGCCCCCGACGAGGGCAATATGTTCATGCTGTCCAAGATCGCGAATCCGGAACAGACGCAACGCTTCCTGCGGCCGGTGATCGACGGCCACCAGCGCTCGGTCTTCGCCATGACCGAGCCGGGCGGCGCGGGCTCCGACCCCAACCAGC
This sequence comes from Nocardia sp. NPDC004582, assembly GCF_053602115.1. Lineage (NCBI taxonomy): Bacteria > Bacillati > Actinomycetota > Actinomycetes > Mycobacteriales > Nocardiaceae > Nocardia > Nocardia sp. NPDC004582. Next base: position 21,924 of record NZ_JBSGCY010000029.1, read on the forward strand.
TCGCCACCGAGGCCGTCTTCGACGGCGAGAACTTCACCATCAACGGCCGCAAATGGCTGATCACCGGCGCCGACGGCGCCAAGACCTGGATCATCATGGCGCGCCTGGCCGCCAACCCGCACCTGCCCGAGGGCCCCACGCTGTTCCTCTGCGACGGCGACACCGAGGGCATCGTCATCGAGCGGATCATGAACACCATGGACCGCAACTACGTCGGCGGCCACGCGGTGGTGAACTTCGAAAACCTGGTGCTGCCCAAGGAATCCGTGCTCGGCGAGACCGGTCAGGCGCTGCGCTACGCCCAGCTGCGGCTGGCCCCGGCCCGTCTCACCCACTGCATGCGCTGGCTCGGCGCGGCCGAACGCGCTCAGGCCATCGCGGTCGACTACGCCAAGACCCGCACCGCCTTCGGCAAGCCGATCGGCGAGCACCAGGGCGTGTCGTTCATGTTGGCGGACAACGAGATCGCGCTGCACCAGTGCCGCCTCACCATCTGGCACGCCTGCTGGCTGATGGATCAGGGCCACAAGGCCCGCCACGAATCCTCCATCGCCAAGTCCTACGTCTCCGAGGAACTGTTCAAGGTCGCCGACCGCTGCGTCCAGGTGCTCGGCGGCATCGGCATCTCCGACGAGACCGTGGTGGAGATGATCTTCCGCGACATGCGCGCCTTCCGCCTCTACGACGGCCCCACCGAGGTGCACAAGTACGCCATCGGCCGGCAGATCCTCCGCGCCTGAACTGTAGGAACCCGCCCGGAGTCGGGCACAGGGCCTAATATGCAGCGCATGAGTTCGGAATTGCTTGTGGACGTCTCGGGTGGCGTCGCGGTCCTGACGCTCAACCGGCCCGCCCAGCAGAACGCGTTGACTCCGGCCATGGCGTCGGAACTCGGTGCGTCCCTGCGCCGCTGCGACAACGACGACGCGATCGGCGCGGTCGTCATCACCGGCACCGCGCCCGCGTTCTGCGCGGGCGCGGACCTGTCGCTCAAGGTCGGCGAGGTCAACGGCCTCATCGACCCGGCGCCGTTCCGGATCCGAAAACCGGTCATCGCCGCCGTGAACGGGCACGCCGTCGGCATCGGCCTGGAGATCGCCCTGCAGTGCGACCTGCGCTATGTGGCCCGCGACGCGGTGTACGCGCTGAACCAGGTCCGCCGTGGCGCGCTCGCCGACGGCTTCGCGCACTGGACCCTGCCGCGCCTGATCGGCAGCGCCCGGGCCGCCGACCTGCTGCTCACCGGCCGCACCTTCGACGGTGACGAGGCGTACTCGCTCGGCATCGCCAATTCCTGCCTGCACGCCGCCGAGGTCCTGCCCACCGCCCTCGAGGTGGCGCACGACATCGCCCACGGCTCGGCCCCGCTCCCGGTGGCGCTGACCAAGCGCCTGCTCTGGGAGGCTCCGACCATGGATCCGGACACCGTGGGCCGCTTGGAAACCGAGCTCAACGACTATGTCGCCAAGAGCACCGACGGCGGCGAGGGCGTCGCGGCCCTGAAGGACCGCCGCCCACCGAAGTGGACGGGCAGTGTCAGCGGCGAATGGCCCGCCTGGGACGCCGTCACCAGCGGTGAAGAGCGGCCCCGCCTGGACTGAGCGGGCGTTTACGCGCGCCCGCTGAGCACCATCATCAGGAAGATGCCGCCGAACACGACCATCAGGCAGGTTCCGATGATGCCGAGGACGTAGCCGACCACGACCTGCACCCGGCCGCCGAAGCGGCCCCCGCCCGCCTCGATGTCGTTGAGCGCGCGGCGGCCGAGGGCCCACGCGATCGGTCCCAGCGCGCCGCAGCAGAACACGCTGAGCGCGCCCAGTAGCAGGACGGCGGTTGCGTGCTCGTGCTCGACGGGGGACCCGAGGGGCGGCTGATCGAAGACCACCGCCAAAGTTTACGGGCGGAAGGCACCGCGCGGCAGGTGGACGCGCGGTGTTCGCTTGGGCCACTTGGCCATCGAGGCCGACCGGACCCGATCAGTGATGGTCGAGCGACCGATTCGGAACCGGCCCTGGCCGATTCGGAACCGGTTCCGCTCGTGTCCGGACCGGCGTTCCGCGCGTCAGGCCCGGCGCTGCCGGGCCACCTCGGCCAGCACCACACCGGCCGCCACGGACGCGTTGAGCGACTCCACCGGACCCGCCATCGGAATGCTCAGAATCGCATCGCAGTTCTCGCGCACCAGCCGCGAGAGGCCCTTACCCTCGGAACCGACCACGATGACCGTCGGTGCGCTGCCGTCGAATTCGTCGAGGGTGGTGTCGCCGCCCGCGTCGAGCCCGACGATCTGATACCCCTTGTTCGCCCAATCCTTCAGCGTGCGAGTCAGATTCGTGGCCCGCGCGACCGGAAGCCGCGCCGCCGCACCGGCACTGGTGCGCCACGCCACCGCGGTGACGCTGGCGCTGCGCCGCTGCGGGATGAGCACGCCCTGCCCGCCGAAGGCCGCCACGGACCGGATGACCGCGCCCAGGTTGCGCGGGTCGGTGATGTTGTCCAGCGCCACGATCAGCGCGGGCTCGCCCGAGTTGCGCACCCGGTCCACCAGGTCGTCGGGGTGCGCGTACTTGTACGGCGGCACCTGCAACGCCATGCCCTGGTGCATGCCGTTGTGGCTCATCTTGTCCAGGTCGGTGCGCGGCACCTCCAGGATCGAGATGCCGATCTCGGCGGCCGTCTTCACCGCCTCGGAGAGCCGGTCGTCGTTCTCGGTGCCATTGGCGACGTACAGGGCGGTGGCGGGCACGCCCGCGCGCAGGCACTCCACGACCGGGTTGCGGCCGAGCACCAGCTCGGGACCCTCGTTGTCCTTGCGGCCCGCGATCGGCCGGGAGGCATTGCGCGACCGGGTGGTGGCGGCCGACGCCTCGGCCTTGGCCTTCGCCCGGGCGCGCTTGGCGGCCGGGTGGTAGGTACGGTCCTCCGCCTTCGGGGTCGCGCCCTTGCCTTCGAGCCCGCGGCGGCGCTGTCCGCCGGACCCGACGACCGCGCCCTTCTTGCTGCCGGACTTTCGCGTCGCCCCGCGTCGCTGAGAATTGCCTGCCATCACTTCGCCTTCCGTGTCTAATTTGCCCTCCGCTTCGCTCCGGGCGGTTCGCGGCCCCCGAGGTCTCGATTCTTCCCTCCTCCGCTCCTCCGCTTCGCTCCCCCGCTCCGTCAGTCCAGAATCGAGACGGGCCGCGAACTGTGCGCGGGGCGAATAAGGCAAGCGTTCTCGGGTCGGCCTTGGGGAGACCTGCTGGTGGTCGGCCTGGCATGATCCTGCGCTGCCGAGGCAGCAACCCCCGCTATGCCGCGCAGGGGACGTCAAGAATTGTGCCCTACGCTGGGCGGCGGCCCCGAATTCGGTGCGGTCCGCCACACCGACCGGGAGACACCGGTCCTGCGTGGAACCCCTACTTCTTGTCCTTGGCCAAGGCCCACTCCGCGCCCTGCGGCGTGTCGGTGACCTCGACGCCCGCGGCCTGCAGCCGGTCGCGGACCGCGTCGGCGGTGGCCCAATCCTTGTCGGCGCGCGCCTGCTGCCGCCGGTCCAGCTCCGCGCCGATCAGCACGTCGAGCGCGGCGATGGCGGCGGAGTTGTCGGCGGGCGCGGCCCAGTGCGCGTCGAGCGGGTCCACACCGAGAATGCCCAGCATGGCCCGGACCTGACCGGCGAGCATGCGGGCACCGGAGAGATCGCCCGCGTCGAGCGCCTTGTTGCCCACGCTCACCACGCCGTGGATCTCGGCCAGCGCCTGCGGAACTCCGAGGTCATCGTCGAGGGCGGCGGCGAAGCCCGGGGTCCAGGTGCCGACCGGCACCTCGCCCGCGCGCTCGACGACCCGCAGCACGAACGATTCCAGCCGCTGGTATCCGGCGGCGGCCTCGGTCAGCGCGTGATCGGAGTATTCGACCATCGACCGGTAGCCGACGCTGCCGAGGTAGTAGCGCAATTCGACCGCGCGCACCCCGACCCGTTCCAGCACATTCGGAATGGACAGCACATTGCCCAGCGACTTGGACATCTTCTCGCCGCCCATGGTCACCCAGCCGTTGTGCAGCCAGTAGCGCGCGAATCCGTCTCCGGCCGCGCGTGACTGCGCGATCTCGTTCTCGTGGTGCGGGAAAACCAGATCCATTCCACCGCAATGAATATCGAATTCCGCCCCGAGATAGAACTCGGCCATAGCGGAGCATTCCAAATGCCAGCCCGGCCGGCCGGGGCCCCACGGCGACGGCCAATTCGGCTCACCGGGTTTGGCGGCCTTCCACAGCGTGAAATCGCGCGGATCCTTCTTGCCGGTGCCCGCGCTCTCACCCTGGTGCACGTCATCGAGCTTGTGCCCGGACAACTTTCCGTAATCCGGGAAGCTCAGCACATCGAAATACACATTGCCATCGGAGGCGTAGGCGTGGCCGCGCTCGATGAGCCGTTCCATCATCCCGACCATCTGGGTGATGTGCCCGGTAGCACGCGGCTCCCCGGACGGCGGCAGCACGCCGAGCGTCTCGTAGGCGCGGTCGAAGGCGCGCTCGTGCGTGGCCGCCCACTCCCACCAGGGGCGGCCGTGCTCGGCGGCCTTGGTCAGGATCTTGTCGTCGATATCGGTGACATTGCGGATGAAGGCGACGTCGAAACCGTTGGCGGACAGCCACCGTCGCAGCACGTCGAAGGCGACGCCGCTGCGCACGTGCCCGATGTGGGGTTCCCCCTGAACGGTCGCGCCGCACAGGTACACCGAGGCTTTGCCGGGGACCAGCGGCGTGAAATCACGCAGGGTCCGCGTCTCGGTGTCGAAAAGGCGCAGAGTCACGACAGAGCATCCTAGCTGTTGGGAAATGGGCGGATTACGGGTGCGTCAGGCGCGGCGACAGAGCAGGGCGGTGGCCACCGCGGCCACGCCCTCGCCGCGACCGGTGAGGCCCAGACCGTCGGTCGTGGTGCCCGACACCGAGATCGGCGCACCCAGGATCTCACCCAGCACCTGCTGCGCCTCGGCCCGCCGGGGACCGATTTTGGGCCGATTTCCGATCACCTGTACAGCCGCGTTGACAATCGAGAATCCGGCCTCGTCGAGCAGTCGCCGGACTTCCTTCAACATGGCCGCGCCGGACACGCCCTCCCATTCGGGACGGCCGGTGCCGAAGACCGCGCCGACATCGCCGAGTCCGGCGGCCGAGAGCAGGGCGTCGCAGAGTGCGTGGGCGGCGACATCGCCGTCGGAGTGACCCTCGCAGCCGCTGTCACCCTCGAACAGCAGGCCCGCCATCCAGCAGGGGCGGCCGGGTTCGATGGGGTGGACATCGCTGCCGATGCCGGTGCGCAGGGCCATCGGATCCATCACGGCGCGATCACCGCCGCGCGTGTCGCGTCCAGCCCACCTGCGGTGTCGGGCGTATCAGGGCGGGCGGCCAGGGTATTGGCCAGCACCAGGTCCAGGGGCGAAGTGATCTTGAAGGCCAGGGCGTCACCGAGCACCGTCTCGACGGTCGCACCCAGCATCTCCACCAACCCCGCGTCATCGGTCGCCTGTGTGCCCACAGCGTAGGCGGCGCGTAGCAGCTCGGCGTCGAAGCCCTGCGGAGTCTGGATGGCGCGCAGCCCGGAGCGGTCCGGTGTGCCGGTCACCGCGCCGGCGGCGTCCACGGATTTGATGGTGTCGGCCACCGGCAGGGCGGGCACCACGGCCCGCGCACCCGCACGCAGCGCGTCCACGACCCGGGTGATCAGGGCCGGGGGAGTCAGGGCCCGGGCGGCGTCGTGCACCAGCACCAGGGTGGCGTCGGGGGCGGCCGCGAGTCCGGCCCGCACCGAATCGGTGCGCTCGGCGCCGCCGGCGACCACGTGCACGGGGACGACGGAGTCGGGCAGCAGGGCGCGGGTCCGGTCGACGAGTTCGGCGGGCACCATAACCACAACGTCGTCGACCGACCCGGAATCGATCAGCCCCTGGACCGCGAGAGTGAGCATGGGACTGCCGCCGACGTGGACGAAGGCCTTCGGCTTGTTCTCGCCGAGACGCACGCCCATGCCGGCGGCAGGTACCAGGGCGACGACACGAACGCCGTCGCCGGGTGTTGTTTTCACGGTCAGGAAGCCGCTGCGAGAACCTCGTCGAGCAGGGTCTCGGCCTTGACGTCGTCGGTGCCCTCGGCGAGCGCGAGCTCACCGACGAGGATCTGCCGGGCCTTGGCCAGCATCCGCTTCTCACCGGCGGACAGGCCGCGGTCCTGCTCACGACGCCACAGGTCGCGGACGACCTCGGCCACCTTGTTCACATCGCCGGAGGCGAGCTTCTCGAGGTTGGCCTTGTAGCGACGGGACCAGTTGGTCGGCTCCTCGGTGTGCGGAGCCCGCAGCACCTGGAAGACCCGGTCCAGGCCTTCCTGTCCAACGACATCGCGGACGCCGACATACTCGGCATTCTCCGCGGGAACCCGAACGGTCAGGTCGCCCTGTGCGACCTTCAGGACCAGATACTCCTTTTGTACACCCTTGATGGTGCGGGTTTCGATAGCTTCGATCAGCGCCGCTCCGTGGTGGGGGTAAACGACGGTGTCTCCGACCTTAAAAATCATGTGTCCCGTGCCCCTTTCGATGTTCACAGTTTAACATGCGACTCGGTAACGGCGCGATCAACGGCGCAGGTCAGGGCCACAACGGAGCGGCGGCGGGGGTTGACAGATGACGAATCGTGTGCATCCCGTTGTGGCATAAGGGGATAGCGCATCGCGGAGTTCGCGTGCATATGCGAGTGCGTAGTTCGCATACGCGACCGGGCACCCTCGCATAAACGGCAATGCATCTCACGAGAACTCGTCTCGGAATCTCTGTCAGGTCCCCTGACACATCCCACCCGGTCGCTTCGTGTGATCTGGGACGCCCTCGCGCTCCGTCCACACGATGCTCGCGCGGACGGAGTACGAAGCCCGGCCCCGATAGACCGCGTGACGCGCGCACGACACCGCCCGCGTGTAGCACGGGTGAAGCGACGCACTACTCTCTTTGACTACTACTCTCCATAGTGGAGTGAGCCCGGTCGACATGGAGGACACCGTGACTGCCCTGAAAGCCACCACTGCGTCGAAGTCGCGGCGGCGTGCCGTGACAGTTGCTGCACTCGCTGCGGGTGCGGTGCTCGCGCTGTCGGGTTGCGGCGCCGGTCAGATCTCGCAGACCGCCACCCAGGTCGCCGCCGTCAACGGCAGCACCGCCAATGTCGGGTCCATCGCGCTGCGTGACGTGCGCTTCCTGCTGCCGCAGGGCGAGGAGTCCGGCAACACCAAGGGTGGCAAGGCCGTGCTGGCCTTCACCGCCGTGAACATGAGCGACAGCAAGACCGACGAGCTGGTCAGCATCAGCGCCGAGGGCCTGGGCACGGTCAAGCTCACCGACAAGATCGAGATCAAGCCGTCCAGCGCCGTGGTCGCCGACAAGCCGACCGCCAAGGACGCCGGGCAGGCGGCCGCCGTGCGCGAGCAGAACGCCGGCCAGCCCGCCTCCGACAAGGTCGCGGACCCGAACGCCAAGCCGATCCTGATCGAGGTCACCGGCCTCGCCAAGGACGTCAACCCGGGCCTGACCTACCCGCTCACCTTCAACTTCAAGGAGGGCGGCACCGTCGTCGTCAACACCCCGGTCGACGCCGGCCCGAACAACCCGCGCCCCGAGCCCGCCAAGGCGGAGCAGAAGGGCGGCGAGCACTGAGCTCGCGCTGAACCTCCGACGGTGCCCGTCCCGGATTCCGGGGCGGGCACCGTCGTATCCGGGCCCGGCCGCGGCACTTCCGGGCGCGTGGTTGCCGGAGTGTGCGCGTGGTTGCCGGAGTGTGTCGGGGGCCGTGGCTAGGCTGCCCGCGTGGCCAAGGTGAAATCGGTGTATCGGTGTGCGGAGTGCACGTGCGAGGTCGCCAAATGGGTTGGGCGCTGCCCGGATTGCGGGGCGTGGGGCAGCATCGAGGAGGTGGCCGCGTCCTCGGGCGCGATGGCCGTGGGGCGGCGGGCCATGCTGCCGAGCACGGCGGCGACACCGATCTCGAGCATCGACTCCAAGCAGACCCAGTCGCGGTCGACGGGCGTGTCCGAGCTGGACCGGGTGCTGGGCGGCGGGATCATCCCCGGCTCGGTGGTGCTGTTGTCGGGGGAGCCGGGCGTCGGCAAGTCGACGCTGCTGCTCGAGGTGGCGCACCGCTGGGCGCGGGCGCGGGACGAGATCGCGCTGTACGTGACCGCGGAGGAGTCGGCGGGCCAGGTGCGGCTGCGGGCGGACCGGACCGGCGCGGTGCACGAGAAGGTGTATCTGGCCGCGGAATCCGATCTGGCGACCATTCTGGGCCACGTGGAGCAGGTGAAACCCAGCCTGCTGGTGGTGGACTCGGTGCAGACCATGCTGGCCGCCGACGCGGACGGCGTGATCGGCGGTGTCACCCAGGTGCGGTCGGTGACGGCGGCGCTCACCTCACTGGCCAAGGCCAGCGGGATCGCGGTGCTGCTGGTCGGGCATGTCACCAAGGACGGCGCGGTGGCCGGTCCGCGCACGCTGGAGCACCTGGTGGACGTGGTGCTGCAGTTCGAGGGGGACAAGCATTCGTCGCTGCGCATGGTGCGCGGCATCAAGAACCGGTTCGGCAGCACCGACGAGGTCGGCTGCTTCGAGATGGTGGAGGCGGGAATCCGTTGCGTGGACGACCCTTCCGGGCTGTTCCTGCACCACCGCACCGATGCGGTGCCCGGTACCGCGGTCACGGTCGCCATGGACGGCAAGCGCCCCATGCTGGGTGAGGTGCAGGGCCTCACCGTGGACACCCAGGCGCCCGCCCCGCGGCGCGCGGTGAGCGGGCTGGACTACAACCGCGTTTCCATGGTCCTGGCGGTCCTGCAGAGCCGCGGGGGCGTGTACGTGGGCAAGCAGGACGTCTACGCGGCCACCGTGGGCGGTATGCGGCTCAACGAGCCCGCGGCGGATCTGGCTGTCGCGCTTGCCATCGCGAGCGCCAGCCAGGATCTGGCGCTGCCGACCGGCATGGTGGTGCTGGGCGAGGTCGGGCTGGCGGGCGAGGTGCGCCAGGTGACCGGGCTGACCCGCCGGCTGGCGGAGGCGGAGCGGCTGGGCTTCACCGAGGCCCTGGTCCCGCCGGGCGTGGACCGCACCGGCCGCACCATGACCCTGCGCGAGGTGGCCGATATCCGTGCGGCACTGGCGGTTACCGGTCTGCGCCGGCGGCGCCGCGATCAGGAGCCCATGGAAATGGCGGAGTGAACCCCGGAATCGAATAGCGGGAACGCGAATTCGAATCGGCGCTGAATTCGATTCGTGAATATGTGAATTCCCCGGAAGCGACGAAGGCCGGGATCCGTGCGATCGGATCCCGGCCTTCGGTGTGCTGGAGGCGTCAGGCGATATTGAACGGTTCGGGCTGGCTGCGGACCGAACCGAGCTGGGCCACAACGGTGTACGGCCCGGCCGGAACCTGCAGGCGCTCGCCCGCGCAGCCCGGCTGCGAGCTGGCGCCGGACCAGGTGACGGTGAAGGCGGCCTGCTGGCCCGGCGCCAGGGTGCGCATGTCGGGGGTGCCGTCCGGGTAGCAGTCGGTGCTGGACCACAGCTTGCGCTGGCCGTCGAGCGACTGCACCTGGACCAGCTGCAGCCCGGAACCCATGTCGCGTTCGCAGGCGCCGCTCGAGATATTGGTGATGACGATGCCGAACTGCGGCTGCTCGCCGACCTTGTAGGTGGCCTGCCCGACGGTGACCTTCACGGCCAGTGACTGATCGGGGCACTGGGCCTGCGCCGCCGGGGCCGCCCCGCTCGACGACGCGGCGGACGGCTTGGCCGAGCTCGGGTCCGGAGTGCCCGTCGCGCTGCCCGAGGGCTTGCCGCTCGCGCTCGCGGCCGCGCTGGAGCTCGCGGCGGCCTTGGTGTCGGACTTGTGGTCGCCGCCGCCCTTCAGCAGCGCGAAGCCCACCCAGAGCACCAGGGCGAGCCCGATCACCATCGCGCCGATCGCGACCGCGCGTCGACGCCAGTAGATTTCCGGTGGGAGAGGTCCGTTCGGTTCCAGCACGGTGACAACGGTAAGCGCACCGTCCGGGTCACCCCGAGCAGGGTCTCGGCGTGTCGGTCGCGAAATCGGCTACGGGGCCGGTAAATTCCGGCCCTCGCGCCGGGTCAGACCACTTCGCCGATATTGCCGATGACGCGGTGCAGCTTGATCTGGCCTTCGCCGAGGTTGTAGGTGACGCAGGCGATGGCGCACTCGCCGGTGGCGACCCGCTGGGAGATGATCATCGACCGCTGCATGAGCAGGCGGGCGGTCTCCTCGACGTGGCGGGCCTCGAGTTCGTCGACGCCCTCCAGACCCTCGCGGCGGCCGATCAGGATGGACGGGGTGACGCGTTCGACGACCGAGCGGATGAAGCCGCCCGGCACATTGCCGTGGTCGAGCGCGTCGATGGTGGCGCGGACCGCGCCGCAGCTGTCGTGGCCGAGGACCACGATGAGCGGCACATCGAGGACCTGCACGCCGTATTCGATGGAGCCCAGCACCGAGGCGTCGATGACGTGCCCGGCGGTGCGCACCACGAACATGTCGCCGAGGCCCTGATCGAAGATGATCTCGGCGGCCACGCGGGAGTCGCCGCAGCCGAACAGCACCGCGCCGGGCTGCTGGCCGTCGACCAGTTTGGCCCGGTCGATCGAGCCTTGGCCAGGGTGCCGCAACGTGCCGTTGACGAAGCGTTCATTGCCTTCGCGCAGGGCTTTCCACGCACTGATCGGGTTGTTATGCGGCATGTGACCTATTTTCCATAGCCCCTCGGTTACCGGCGAGTCCATGGCGTTACGGTCCGGCAAAGACGGGCCGACCACGCCCGAACGCGCACGGTGAGCCGCCGAACACGCCGGGAAGCTGCCCGTGCGGCGCGCCGGGTTGGGAAAACCGGCCTCTCCGAAATGGATACCATCGCCATCGGCGGTCTGCAGGATTTCTCCTGTGCCCCACATCCTCGCAGGCGTTCCCACATGGTTCGCGGCCGTCTCGATTCTGGGCTGACGGAGCGGGGGAGCGAAGCGGAGGAGCGGAGGAGGGAAGAATCGAGACCTCGGGGCCGCGAACCCGCCCGGAGCGCAGCGGAGGGCAAATGGATATCGACAGCGACGCGCTCATCGACTGGTACGAGGAGACGGCTCGGGACCTGCCGTGGCGGCGGTCCGGGGTCACCGCGTGGCAGATTCTGATGAGCGAGATCATGCTGCAGCAGACGCCGGTGGTGCGGGTGGAGCCGATCTGGCGGGAGTGGGTGGCGCGCTGGCCGGTGCCGTCGGCCATGGCGGCCGCGCCGCAGGGCGAGGTGCTGCGGGCCTGGGGCAAGCTCGGGTATCCGCGGCGGGCGCTGCGGCTGCACGAGTGCGCGCGGGTGCTGGCCGCCGAGCACGGCGACCAGGTGCCCGCCGATGTGGATGTGCTGCTGGGCTTGCCGGGGATCGGGGCGTACACCGCCCGCGCGGTCGCGTGTTTCGCGTACGGGCAGCGAGTTCCGGTGGTGGACACCAATGTCCGGCGGGTGGTGGCGCGGGCCGTGCACGGTCGCGCCGAGGCCGGTAATCCGGCGGCCCGCGATCTGGCCGAGACCGAGGAGCTGTTGCCCGCGCGGGTCGATCGGGCCGCGGTCATGTCGGCGGCGCTGATGGAGCTGGGCGCGCTGGTCTGCACCGCCCGCACCCCGGATTGCGAGCGCTGCCCGCTGCCGGCGTGCGCGTGGGTGTCGGCGGGCCGTCCGGTCTCGGAGGTGGTGCGCAAGGTGCAGAAGTACGAGGGCACCGATCGGCAGGCGCGCGGGCGGCTGCTGGACGTGCTGCGGGATTCGTCGGGGCCGGTGGAGCGGGTGCGCTTGGACCTGGCCTGGACTCGCGATCCGGGCCAGCGGGACCGGGCCCTGGATTCGCTGCTGGTCGACGGCCTCATCGAGCAGACGCCCGACGGGCTCTTCGCCTTGGCGGGCGAGGGGAGCTGACCCGCGCCGCCCGTCCCGGACCGCCGGTCGACGGTCCGGGAGCGGGCGGGCGGACGCGATCTGCCGCCCCTCATGCGGCAGATCGGGTGGGGTGCGGCCGGTTTCGCGGGATCGCCGCGAAACTCAGGCGGCGACCAGGACTGCGCGCCGATTGCGGGTGCGGGAGCCGACCACTCGGCAGACCAGGTAGATGGTGAACGAGATGGTGGTGACGAAGGTCGAGATCGGGACGCCGGGGGCCAGCGACAGCAGAATGCCGCCGACCGCGGCGATCTCGGCGAACACGATCGACAGCACCGCCACCCGGACCGGGCTCGCGGTGAGCTGCGCGGCCGCCGCGGCGGGCGTGATGAGCAGTGACAGCACCAGCAGCGCGCCCACGATCTGCACGCCGAAGGCGGCCGTCACGCCGAGCAGCACCGCGAACACGATCGACAGCGCCCGCACCGGAACCCCGCGCGCGACAGCCACTTCCGGGTCGGCGCTGGCGAACAGCAGCGGCCGGTAGACGGCGGCCAGCACCACCAGCACCGCGGCCGTGCAGGTGGCCAGCAGTCCGAGACCGGAATTGCCGACGCTCACCACCTGGCCGGTGAGCAGCGAGAACTTGGAGCCCGCGCGTTCCGGGCCGAGCCACAGGAACAGCACCGACAGACCCAGGCCGAAGGACAGCACCACCGCGATCACCGAATCGCGTTCGCGGGCCCGGGAACCGAGTACCCCGAACAGCACCGCCGCCACCACCGAGCCGATGATGGCGCCGACGCCCACCCCGATCCCGGCCAGCAGCGCCGCGGCCGCGCCGGTCAGCGACAGCTCGCTGGTGCCGTGCACGGCGAACGACATCTGGCGGCTGATGATGAGCGGCCCGATGGCCCCGGCCAGCAAGCCGAGCAGCGCGGCCGCGATGACCGCCTGCTGCACGAAGTCATAGGACATCAGATGCGCGGTGGTGGATACATCGAACATCTGCGAGAACAGCTTGGACAGCTTCTCCATTACCCCCGCACCTCCTGCTCGCCAACGGTCTTGCCGCCGTGGCTCGCTCCGCTACCGCCGTGGCAGTGCGCCGCGCCCGATTCGCCGAGCGCGTCCATGGCGTCGCCGGTGCCGACCACGACCAGTCGCCCGCGCACCCGCAGCACGTCCACCTCGGTGCCGTACAGCTCGGACAGCGTCTCGGAGGTCATGACCTCGTCGGGCGTCCCGATCCGGAATCGCCCGTCCACCAGGTACAGCACCCGATCCACCAGCGGCAGAATGGGATTGATCTCGTGCGTCACGAACAGCACCGCCGTGTCGTGGCCGCGCCGCCGCCGATCGATGAGCTCCGACACCAGCCGCTGGTTCGCCAGATCCAGCGACAGCAGCGGCTCATCGCACAGCAGCACCTTCGGATCCCCGGCCAGCGCCTGCGCGACCCGCAGCCGCTGCTGTTCGCCGCCGGACAGCGCGTCCAGCGGCGCGTAGGCGAACCGTTCCGCCCCGACCGCCGAGATCGCCTCGGCCACTTTCCGTTTGCGTTCCTTGCGCCCCCGCAGCCCGAGCCCCCACCGATGCCCGTCCACGCCCAGCCCCACCAGATCGACGCCGCGCAACTGCCCGCCGCCCTCGATGGTCTTCTGCTGCGGCACGTACCCGATATCCGGATTCCCCACCCGCACCGGCGATCCCGCGATCTCCGCGGACCCCGAACTCAACGCCACCTGCCCCAGCAGCATCCGTAGCATCGAGGTCTTCCCGGACCCGTTGGGCCCCAGCACCGCGATGAACTCCCCGGCCCCGACCTCGAGATCCAGCCCTTCCCACAGCGTCCGTTCCCCGAACGACAGCCGGGCGCCCGCCAGTCGCACCGCGGGTGTGCGATCGCGGCCCGCGGCCTGATCGCCCGCGCCGGCGAGGGGTGCGCCGCTCGTCGGACCCGTGCGGCGGCCCGAGAGCGACACCTCGGTGTTGTTGGCACAGGTCGCGCGGCCCGAGGGGGTGCGTGGGCGCGCGCCGGTGAGCGCGCAGCCGGGCTTCGGAGTGGTGACGGCGGAGTTGGCCGGCGCATCGGGCTTCGCGGACATGGTAGTGCTCCCGGTTGGGGCGGAACGGGTTTCGGAGACGGTCCGATCGCCGGGCGCGGGGTAGTCGCTCGGCTGCAGGGCGGTCCGGTCGTTCAGCGGGGTTCCTTACTACGAGGGTCGAACGCGGTCGAATGGCGGGCTATGCCAGCGCCTTGGCGAGGGACTGGGCGTTCTCGGTCATCCAGGTGACGTAGTCCTTGCCCTGGGGGAGGGTTTCGGTGACCTCGACGACGGCGACGCCGGACTTGTCGGCGGCGGCGCGCAGGTCCTTGGTGAGTTTGTCCTCGGTCTGGATGTTGTAGACGAGGGCGCGAACCTGCTTGGCGTTCACCAGGTCTCGCACGGTGGCCACGTCGGCGGGGGAGGGGTCGGTGCCCTGCTCGATGGCTTCCTGGAAGGCGCGCGGGGTCTTGTCGTCGGCCTTGGCGGCGGTGAGCAGGTAGGCGGCCAGCGGTTCGGTCTGCAGGACCGGCTGGTTCGGGTGCTCGGCGGCGATCTTGGCGGTGACGGCCTCGATGGGCGCGAGCTTCGCGGTGAACGCGGCGGCGCGGTCGGTGTAGTCCTGCTGGTGCGCGGGGTCGGCGGCGCCGAGCGCTTCGGCGATGTGCTCGGCGATGTGGCCGACCTGGTGCACGTCGTACCAGATGTGCTCGTTGGCCTCGTGATCGTGACCGGCGGCCTCGGTCTTGGCGGAAGTCGGTGCGGCGGAGGCGCTCTCGTGGGCGTGGCCGCTCTCGGTGGCGATGTCGAAGGCGTTGACCGTCTTCTTGTCCCGGCCCGCGATGGCCTTGTCGATGAATTCGTCGTAGTGGCCGCCGTTGTAGACGATGAGCGCGGCGTCGGTGATCCGGGCGGCGTCGGCGGGGGTGACCTCGAACGAGTGCGGGTCGACCTTGGGGTCCTCGATGATCGATTCGACCTTCACGTCGGGTCCGGCGACGGCCTTGGTGATATCGCCCCAGACATTGGTGGAGGCGACGACGGTGAGCTGGTCCGAGGTCTTGGTGCTGCCGCAGGCGGTCAGGGTGGCGACGGTCGCGAGTCCTGCGGCGAACACGGCGAATCCTCGGGCAGAGCTTCTGGTCACGCGGGGCACTCCTGGCACTACGGCTTATCAATAACGAAAACGATTGCCATTTGAATGTAGCGCACGCCCCGGGCGAGTCCCTAGCCCCGATTCGCGGATGTGGCCCGCGACACGAAAGGCCCGGAGAGCAACCTGCTCTCCGGGCCTTTCGGAATCGGGAAACCCCTAGGTCAACGACTGGTGAAGGCCGCGACCGGCTGGCTCAGCAACTGGGCGCAGCGCAGCAGGCCCAGGTGGCTGTAGGCCTGCGGGTGGTTGCCGAGCGAGCGTTCGGCGACCGGGTCGTACTCCTCCGAGAGCAGACCGGTCGGTCCCGCAACATCCACCAGCTGCGCGAACAACGCCTCCGCGTCCTCCCGCTTGCCGATCAGCAGATACGCCTCGACCAGCCACGCGGCGCACAGGTGGAACCCGCCCTCGCCGCCGGGCAGCCCGTCGTCGTGGTGGTACCGGTACACGGTGGACCCGCTGCGCAGCTCCGCCTCGGTGGCCACCACGGTCGCCGCGAAACGCGGGTCGGAGGGGTCGATCAGCCCGCTCAACCCGATGTGCAGGGTGGCGGCGTCCAGGTCGGTGCCGTCGTAAGCCGCTGTGTAGGACTGGACTTCGTCGTTCCAGCCCTCGGCCTTGACCTCGTCGGCGATGGTGTCGCGCAGCGGCGCCCACTCCGGGTCGGCCGGTCGGCCGAACTGCTTGGCCAGGGTGAGCGCCCGGTCCACGGTGAGCCAGCCCATGACCTTGGAGTACACGTGGTGGCGCGGATTGCCGCGGATCTCCCAGATGCCGTGGTCGGCCTCGCGCCAGCGCCGCTGCACCGCGGACACCATGGCGTGCACCAACTCCCAGTCCGCGTCCGGCAGCGCCTTGGCGGGATCGTTGATGCCCTGGCGTTCCCGGGTGTGCGCGAGCTGCGAGATGAGGTCCACGATGGGGCCGAACACGTCCAGCTGCACCTGCATGTTCGCCGCGTTGCCGACCCGCACCGGCCGCGAGCCGGCGTAGCCGGGCAGCTGGTCGATGACGGCCTCGGGCGGCAGGGTCTCGCCGTAGAGGGTGTACAGCGGGTGCAGGCGCTCGGGTCCGGGCAGAGTCTCGAGCACCCGGTGCACCCAGGCCAGCAGTTCCTCGGCCTCGCCGGTGGAGCCCAGCGACACCAGCGCGGACGCGGTGAGCGAGGCGTCGCGCAGCCAGCAGTAGCGGTAGTCCCAGTTGCGCACGCCGCCGATGTCCTCGGGCAGCGAGGTGGTGGCCGCGGCCAGGATGGAGCCGGACGGCGCGTGCACCAGTCCGCGCAGGGTGAGCGCGGAGCGCTTCATCAGGTCGGGCTTGAGCGGCGGCAGTTCCAGGGTGCCGACCCATTCCGCCCAGTAGCGTTCGGCCTCGCGGCGGCGGTCCGACTCGGGCCGCATGGCGGGCGCGAGATCGGAGGTGCCGCAGCGCAGTTCGAGCACGACCGGTCCCTGGGAGGGGTCCACGACGGCGCGGGCGGTGTGGTGGTTGCCCTCGTCGATGACCTCCCATTCGACGCCGGGGGAGCGCAGCACCATCGGATCGTTGGTGCCCTCGATCTTGAGGCCGCCGGTGGCGTGCATCAGACGCACCGGCACCTGCCCGAATTCGGGCCGGGGCGCGAAGGTGATGACCGCCTTGGCGTCACCGGTGATGACGCGGGTGAGGTCGGTGCGCTCGGGAACCACGTCGTGCGGCAGGTAGTCCACGACCTGCAAACTGGACCAACGGGTTTCGACGGTCATGGTGCCGTCGACGTACCGCTGCGACAGCGGCAGCCCCGCGCGCTCGGGCTGAATGGTGAAGTGCCCCGCGCCCGGTCCGCCCAGCAGGTGGGCGAAGACGGCGGCGGAGTCGGGTTCGGGGTGGCACAGCCAGGTGATGGTGCCGTCCGGTGTGACAAGGGCTTTGGAGCGAGGGCTGGCCAGCATGGTCAGCCGCTCGATTCGAGGGGCCGAGGCACCTGCCAACCACGTGCGGCGCTCCTCGAGCAGGAACGCCAGCGCCTTCGACACCTCCTCGGTGCTGGCCACATGGTATTTCGCGAGGGACTCGCCGTCGCCGACCTTGATGCCGACATCGGGTCCGGAGAGGCGCTTGAACGCCTTCTCGTCGGTCACGTCGTCGCCGATGAACAACGCGGCGGAGGCGCCCTGCTGGTGCCGGACGATGTCGAGGGCCGCGCCCTTGTCGGTCTCGACGACCGCGAGCTCGATGACTTCCTTGCCCTCGGTGGTCTGCACGCCGACCCAGCTGGCCGGGCCCTGACGCACCTGAACCAGTGCGCGACGGCCGATTTCGGGGCTGGCGTTGCGGACGTGCAGGGCCACGCTGGCCGGTTTGATCTCGACCGAGGCGCCCGGGTTGTCCTGAGCGATCTGCGTGAGGGTTGTAGTGACTTCCTGCAGTAGCTGTTTCGCGTCGTTGTCGATGGCGTGCACGAAGCCGACATCGAATTCCGAACCGTGGCTACCGATCAGCTGAACTTCGACGGGCAGTCGCGACAGCGCCGCGAGATCTCGCAGGGCGCGGCCCGAGATGACGGCAGCCGTGGTGCCGCTGAGGCCGGCGAGAGCGCGTAAGGCGTTCACCGACTCTCGATGGGGATAGGCCTTGGCCGGGTCGGAGACGATGGGCGCGATGGTCCCGTCGTAGTCCGAAGCGACCAGCAACCGTGGCACGCGGGCGATGGCCGACAGGGCACGGCGCAGTTCGAGTGACAAATCCTGTGCGCTCACGCATCCAACCTAGTGATCGGAGGAGATTTTTCAGGGCGCGAGTGATGCTACTGGGTCTTGATTGCCCGCTCGTGTGTGCGGTGATACATAGCGTTTACAAGACACTTCCGCGTCGTTCACGCCTGCTGTGAGACACACCCGGGTTGCTCGGTGTTCACCCTGGCTGACCAGCGCTGTTCCAGCAAACCCGAACTCCGGTAACGCCAACGGGCTGCCCGGCTCTCCGGACCGGGCAGCCCGTCTCGCTTCGCGAACGCAGTAGTGCGTTCGCTACTCCTTGTCGCCGCCGATGAGCAGATCGACGGTCAGCTCCAGGCGCTCGGTCACGTCGGTGGCCGAGGCGCGACGGGTCAGCCAGGCGACCAGGTTCGACAGCCACACATCGGAGATGACGCGGGCGATGGCGAGCTGGCGGTCGCTGGGGATCTCGTCGGACAGGGCGCGGGCGAAGAAGCGGTCCATCACCTTGCCGACCCGATCGACCTCGGCGGCCGCGGACGCGTCGGCGAACATGAAGGCGCGGGTCATGGCCTCGGTGAGCAGCGGGTCGCGCTGCATGGCCCGGGTGACCTGGGTGAGCAGCAGGTGCATGCGCTCCTGCGGGGTGGCGCCGGCGAGCGGCTTGCGGCGGCCCTCGAAGGACTCGAATTCCCGGGCCAGGGCGGACACCAGTAGGTGCACCTTGGACGGGAAGTACCGGTAGAGCGTGCCGACGGCGACGTCCGCGCGTTCGGCGACCGCCCGCATCTGGACCGCGTCGTAGCCGCCCTTGGAGGCGAGCGCGAGGGTCGCGTCGAGGATGCGTTTGCGCCGGTCGCGCTGGGCCGCCGAGCTCAGATCCTCCTCGCTGAGGGTGGTGACGGGCGCGGTGCGTCCACCGGGCGCTCCGTCGGCGGCCTGCGATCGGGAGGGACTGGCCATCGGTTGAAAGTCCTTTCGCACGAATCGTTCGGTTCATCTCACCCGGCCGACATCGGCCGGGCACGAGTTCGTACCGCGTCGTCGGGACGGCGCTTGACTTCCGCCCGGCTCGAACATTAGAACATGTTCTAGGAGTGGAAGTCACGCCGGGAAGAAGGTAGGGGTTGTGACCATAGCCACCACTGACGAGCATAAAGCCGTCCAGGAGTCGATGCGCGGATGGGCGTCGGCGGTGGGACCAATTGCAACAATGCGCTCCGGCGCGCCAGATTTCTGGCGCGAATACTGGTCGCGCCTGGCCGATCTCGGGATTTTCCGGGTCGCGGTGCCGGAAGAGGCCGGGGGCGCGGGCGGTACCGTCGGGGACCTGGCCGTCCTGGTGGAACAGGCGGCGCACGACCTCGTCGGCGGACCGGTTCTCGCGACGGCGCTGGCAGGTCTCGTCGTCGGCGAGGCGCTCGACGAGACTACGCCATGCGGCGTCGCGCTCGAGGGTGAAATCGCGATCTCGGCGGGCGCCGAGGGCGCCGTGGTGTCCGGCGAGTGGGGCTCGGTCCTGGGCGCCGCGCCCGGCACCGCCGTCCTGGTTCCGGTGCGTGACGGCGACCGGCACCTGTGGGCGCTGATCGACGGCGACGCCGCCGGGCTGACCGCCGAGCCGCTGGACGCGATCGACCAGAGCACGCCGCTGGCCCGCGTGGTCTGCGCCGATGTCGCCGTGGCCGCGGACCGGCTGTTCGAGCCCGGCTTCCCGGTGCCGGACCTGGCCGCCACCCTGGTCGCCGCCGAACTGGCCGGCATCGCGGGCTGGGCTCTGGAGACCGCCACCGAATACGCCAAAGTGCGCGAGCAGTTCGGCCGCCGGATCGGCGAGTTCCAGGCCGTGAAGCACATCTGCGCCTGGATGCTGTGCCGGGTCGAGCAGATTCGCGCGGTGGCCGCCGATGCCGCCGCCGCCGCGGACGCCGGGAGCTCGGAACTGCCGCTGGCCGCCGCGGTCGCGCTGTCGATGTCCCTTGACGCCGCGGTCGAGAACGCCAAGGACTGCATTCAGGTCCTGGGCGGCATCGGCTTCACCTGGGAGCACGACGCCCACCTGTACTTGCGCCGCGCCACCGCCCTGCGGCAGCTGCTCGGCGGCACCGCGCGCTGGCGGGCCCGGGTCACCGAGCTCACCCTGGCGGGCGTGCGCCGCACGGTCGGCATCGACCTCGGCGGCGACGCCGAATCGGCCTGGGCGAGTGCCGGATTGAGCGATGCCGAGGCGGCGGTGCTGGAGGCCGACCTGGCCAAGATCGCGGCGCTGCCGGAGGCGGAGCAGCGGGTGGCGCTGGCCGAGGCCGGTCTGCTGGCCTCGCATTGGCCCGCGCCCTACGGTCGGGGCGCCGGTCCGATCCTGCGCACCCGGCTCGACGATCAGATCCGCAAGGCCGGGATCACGCTGCCCGATATCGCGATCGCCAACTGGGCGATCCCGACCCTGCTGCAGTGGGGCACCCCCGAGCAGATCGAGCGCTACGCCATGCCGACGCTGACCGGTGAGGTCATCTGGTGCCAGCTGTTCTCCGAGCCGGGCGCCGGTTCGGACCTGGCGGCGCTGCGCACGGTGGCCGAGCGGGTCGAGGGCGGCTGGAAGCTGCGCGGCCAGAAGGTGTGGACCTCGCTGGCCGACCGCGCCACCTGGGGCATCTGCCTGGCCCGCACCGACGCGTCCGCGCCGAAGCACAAGGGCATCAGCTACTTCCTGGTCGACATGAAGAGCGCCGGGCTGGACATCCGGCCGCTGGTGGAGATCACCGGTGAGGCGCGCTTCAACGAGGTGTTCCTCGACGACGTCTTCGTGCCGGACGACTGCCTGGTCGGTGAGCTCGGCAACGGTTGGAAGATCGCGCGGTCGACGCTGTCGGCGGAGCGGGTGGCCATGGGCGGCAAGGGCATCGGCGACGAGCTGGAGGCATTGATCGCCGCCGCGCCCGTCTCGGGCCCGGGCGCCGAACTGGTCGCGGATCGGCTCGGCGGACTCGTCGCGGAGTCGGTCGCGGGAACATTGTTGGAGGCCCGTGCGGCCCGGAAACTGCTGACCGGCGGGGACCCCGCCGCGGAGAGCAGTGTGCGCAAACTGGTCGGTGTCAGGCACCGGCAGGCGGTGGCCGAGTTCGCCGTCGAATTGTCCGGTGTCGCGGGCGCTCTGGAAACCCCTGTGGTGAAGGAATTCCTGCTCACACGCTGTTTGTCGATTGCTGGCGGGACCGAACAGATTCTGTTGACCGTCGCCGGTGAACGGATTCTCGGGCTGCCTCGCGAGTCGAGCAGCTAGCCCACACTCAACCGGGAGCATTGAATTGGACTTCACCAGGGACGAGAGCCAGGACGCTGTCGCCGAGGTTGTCGTAAGTTTGCTGGAGCGTGAAAGCGCACGCGATATCGCGCTCTGGCCCATCATCGCGGAGAGCGGTCTGCTGGCCGTGCCGCTGCCCGAGCGCTTCGGCGGCGACGATATGGGCCTGCTCGAGGTCTCGGCCATGCTCACCGAGCTGGCCACCGACGCCGCGCAGGTGCCCGCCCTGTCCACCCTCGCGTTCGGCGTGCTGCCGCTCAAGGCGATCGGTGTGCCGGATGCCTTGGCGGAGAAGCTGTTCCCGGCCGTGGCCGAGGGCGCGGTGCTGACCGCGGCCCTGCACGAGACCGGCGCGCCGTTCACGGTGAAGCCCGAGACCACCGCGGTGAGCGACGGCGCGACCGTGCGCGTCACCGGGCAGAAGGTGGCGGTGCCCTACGCCGACACCGCGCGCTGGATCCTGGTGCCGACCGACAACGGCCTCGCCGTGGTCGACGGTGACGCCGCCGGCATCACCCGCATCGCGAGCCCGACCTCCGATGGCGTGCCGGAGTTCTCGGTCCGCTTCGACGGCGTCGAGATCCCGGCCGAGCAGCTGCTGCCCGGCGGACTCACCGAGCTGCACCGGTACGCCCTGGCGGGCCTGGGCTCGGTGGCCGACGGCCTGCTCGAGGGTGTCGTCGGGCTGACCGCCGAGCATGTGCGGACCCGGCAGCAGTTCGGCCGCGCGCTGGCCGAATTCCAGGCGGTCGCACAGCAGATCGCGAATGTGTACGTGGTCTCGCGGACCCTGCACGCGGTCGCGCTGTCGGCGGCGTGGGCGCTGGCCCAGGAAGACCCCACGGCGGAGCATCTGGAGCGTATCGACGACGATCTCGACGTGCTGGCGTACACGGTGGCCTCGGAACTGCCCGCGGCCATGCAGCAGTGTCACCACCTGCACGGCGGCCTCGGTGTCGATATCACCCATCCGCTGCACCGCTACTACTCACAGGCCAAGGACATCGCCCGCTGGCTCGGCGGCGAATCGTTCCGGCTGGACCGTTTGGGAGCCAGATGTTCATCGAACTGACCGCGGAACAGCGGCAACTGCGCGACGAATTGCGCTCGTACTTCACCGGTCTCGTGACTCCCGAAGAGGAGGCCGAGATGCTGGTGAACCGGCACGGTGACGCCTACCGCGCGGTGGTCAAGCGCATGGGCCGCGACGGCAAGCTCGGCGTCGGCTGGCCCAAGGAGTACGGAGGCCAGGGCTTCGGCCCGCTGGAACAGCAGATCTTCTACAACGAGGCGGTCCGGGCCGACGTGCCCGTGCCCCTGGTGACCCTGCTGACCGTGGGCCCGGCCCTGCAGTCGTTCGGCACCGAGGAGCAGAAGCAGAAGTTCCTGCCCGGAATCCTCACCGGTGACGTGCATTTCGCCATCGGCTACTCCGAGCCGGACGCCGGCACCGACCTGGCGGCGCTGCGCACCTCCGCGGTGCGCGACGCCAACGGCGACTGGATCGTCAACGGCCAGAAGATCTTCACCACCGGCGCGCACGAGGCCGACTACGTCTGGCTGGCCGTCCGCACCGGCACCGTGGAGTCCCGGCACAAGGGCATCACGATCCTGATCGTGGACACCAAGGACCCCGGTTACTCCTGGACGCCGATCATCACCGCCGACGGCGCGCACCACACCAACGCCACCTACTTCGACAATGTCCGCGTCCCCGCGAACATGGTCGTCGGCGAGGTCGACGGCGGCTGGAAGCTGATCACCACCCAGCTCAACCACGAGCGGGTCAGCCTGGGCCCGTCCGGCAAGATCGAGCAGCTCTACGAGCGGGTGCGCGAGTGGGCGCAGAAGCAGGGTGTGCTCGGTCAGGCCGAGGTGCGCCGCTCACTGGGCCGCCTGCACGCCATGACCCGGCTCAACGAACTGCTGAACTGGCAGGTGGCGTCCAATATGGAACGCCCCGACGCCGATCCGCGCGACGTGATCGCCGACGCCTCCGCGACCAAGGTGTTCTCCACCGAGGCGCTGCAGGAAGCCGGCCGCCTGGCCGAGGAGATCGTGGGCCGCTTCGGCGATCCCGCCGACCCGGCCACCGCGGAACTGCTGGTCTGGCTGGACCGCCGCACCAAGCAGAACCTGGTGGTGACCTTCGGCGGCGGCGTCAACGAGGTCATGCGTGAGCTGATCGCCCAGATGGGCCTGCGGCTGCCGCGGGTGCCGCGCTAGATCGCAGAGGAGCAGAGCGTGACGAAGAGTTTCACGGCCGACGAGATCCGCGACGGCCTGGAGAAGATCAAGGCCGACGGCGAGTCCGCGCCCCGCGCGGGCCGCGACCCGATCAACCAGCCGATGATCAACAACTGGGTCGAGGCCCTCGGCGACGCCAACCCGATCTACGTGGACGAGGCCGCCGCCCGGGCGGCCGGGCACCCCGGCATCGTGGCCCCGCCGGCC
The DNA here is from genome assembly GCF_053602115.1 of Nocardia sp. NPDC004582. Lineage (NCBI taxonomy): Bacteria > Bacillati > Actinomycetota > Actinomycetes > Mycobacteriales > Nocardiaceae > Nocardia > Nocardia sp. NPDC004582. The sequence continues at coordinate 45,537 of NZ_JBSGCY010000029.1, forward strand.
ATGGCGCAGGTGTGGACCATGCTGGGCCTGGGCGGCGTGCGCGCCGACGACGACCCGATGACCCGCACCAACGAGCTGTTCGACGCGGCCGGTTTCACCTCGGTGGTCGCCACCAACTGCGAGCAGGTCTACCACCGCTACCTGCAGCTCGGCGAGCAGGTCACGGTGCGGTCCAGCATCGGTGACATCGTGGGCCCCAAGAAGACCGGGCTCGGCGACGGCTGGTTCACCACCTACCTCACCAACTGGTACGTGGGCGACGAACTGGTCACCGAGATGAAGTTCCGGATGCTGAAGTTCGCGCCCGGGACCGGAAAGACCGAGGCCACCGCCGCTTCCGGTGACGTCTCGGCCGAGGATCTCGCCAAGCGGGTGCGGCCGACCGTCTCCAAGGACACCGAGTTCTATTGGGAGGGCGTCAAAGCCGGGGAGCTGCGCATCCAGCAGCGGCCCGACGGCTCGCTGCAGCATCCGCCGGTGCCGGCGCTGTGGAAGCACCACTCCGAGCAGACCGACTATGTGGTGGCCTCGGGCCGCGGCACCGTCTTCAGCTTCGTGGTGCACCACGCGCCGCGCGTGCCGGGACGCCAGTTGCCGTACGTGATCGCCCTGGTCGAGCTGGAGGAGGGCGTGCGCATGCTCGGCGAGCTGACCGGGGTCGACCCGTCCGAGGTCGAGGTCGGCATGCCGGTCGAGGCCGCGTTCCTGAAGCTCGACGACGACAGCACTGTGCCCTACTGGAAGGCCGTCAAATGACAACCGTCGAACTGTCGGCCGTTCAGGTCGGAACCACGTTGCCGGAGTTGGTGATTCACGCCGACACCACGTTCATCGTGTCCACGGCGCTGGCCACCCGCGACTTCCAGGACGTGCACCACGACCGGGACAAGGCGCTGGCGCGCGGTTCCAAGGACATCTTCGTCAATATCCTCACCGACACCGGTCTGGTGCAGCGGTTCGTGACCGACTGGGCGGGGCCCACGGCCATCGTCAAGTCGCTGTCGCTGCGCCTGGGCGTGCCGCTGTACGCGGGTGACACCCTCACCCTGTCCGGCACGGTCGCCGCGGTCGAGGGCTCGACCGTCACCATCGATGTGGTCGGCAAGGATTCGCTCGGCGACCACATCACGGCGAAAGCCGTTATCGCCCTTCAGGAGGCACAGTGACGGGGCTGAGCCGCGCGGCCGCGATCGTCGGCATCGGCGCGACCGACTTCTCCAAGGACTCCGGCCGCAGTGAGCTGCGGCTGGCCGCCGAGGCGGTCACCGCCGCCCTCGCCGACGCGGGCCTGACCCCCGCCGACGTGGACGGCCTGACGACCTTCACCATGGACACCAACACCCAGGCCGCCGTCGCGCGCGCCACCGGTATCCCGTCGCTGAAGTTCTTCTCCAACATCCCGTTCGGCGGTGGCGCGGCCGCCGCGACCGTGCAGCACGCCGCCATGGCGGTGGCGACCGGGATCGCGGATGTCGTGGTCGCGTACCGCGCGTTCAACGAGCGCTCCGGAAACCGCTTCGGCCAGTTCGCCACTCACCTGGCGACCGGCAACCCGAGCTCCTCGGGCGTGGACAACGGGTTCTCCTACACCCACGGCCTGGGCACCCCGGCCGCGCAGGTGGCCATGGTGGCCCGCCGCTACATGCACGTGTACGGCGCGCGCAGTGAGGATTTCGGCCGCATCGCGGTGGCCGACCGCAAGCACGCGGCGGTGAACCCGGCGGCCCACTTCTACGGCAAGCCGATCACCCTCGAGGAGCACCAGGCCTCGCGCTACATCGCGGAGCCGCTGCACCTGCTGGACTGCTGCCAGGAGACCGACGGCGGTGTCGCCATCGTGATCACCTCCGCGGAGCGGGCCAAGGATCTGCCGAACAAGCCGGCCCTGATCGCCGGCGCGGCCCAGGGTTCCGGTGCGGACCAGTACGTCATGACCAGCTACTACCGCGACGGCATGACGGGTCTGCCGGAGATGGGACTGGTCGGCGACCAGCTGTGGGCGCAGTCCGGTCTGCGTCCGGAGGACATGCAGGCGGGCATCCTCTACGACCACTTCACCCCCTTCGTGCTGATGCAGCTCGAGGAGCTGGGCTTCTGTGGTCGCGGTGAGGCCAAGGACTTCATCGCCGACGGCGCCATCGAGATCGGCGGCCGGCTGCCGCTGAACACCCACGGCGGCCAGCTCGGCGAGGCCTACATCCACGGCATGAACGGCATCGCCGAGGGCGTGCGCCAGATCCGCGGCACCTCGGTCAACCAGGTCCAGGGCCTGGAGAACATCGTGGTCACCGCCGGCACCGGCGTCCCGACCTCGGGGCTGGTGCTCACCGCCAACTGACCTCGATCGAATCCGACCTCGATTCGAGGGGACAGGGAGTCCACCGGTGCGAATTGCGCCGGTGGACTTCTGCGTTCGGGGCGGCGGCGTACATTGGGACGGGATTCGCCTGTGGGGAAGGGTTTGTCATGACCTTGCGAGACCGTCTGAACGAGCTGTCGCCGCTGGGCGGGACGCCGGTGTTCGGGGAGCCTTACGAGACACCGGACGGGACCACCGTCATCACGGTGACCGAGCCCGGGTTGTTCGGGCCGCGGGCGCGCGGCGTGTTCGTGGTCAGCGGCGGGAGCGTCGAGTGGGTGTGCACCGCCAACGGTGAGAGGGTCGCGCTGCTCGGCGTGCTCACCGGGCTGATCGCGGCGGCGTTCGCGACCGCGGCCGTGATCAAGCGGCCGCCGTGGCCGGACACCCGGATCATGATTACGAAGAACCTCTGAGCTGAACGGCGAGTACGCCTTTCAGCTGCGCGACGCTCGCCGGGGTGCCCGGCGCGAGTTCGGTGCGGGCGCCGGCGAAGCGGTCGAATACCAGGCCCTCGATAACCGCGATGAAATCGGCTGCGGCGGTGGCGGGTTCGGCCGCGCCGAGGGTTTCGAACAGGCCGGTGGCGTGCTGGTGGGAGAAGAGGCTGCGGACCAGGCGTGGCCGCAGCTCGGTGTCGCCGAGCAGTTCCAGAATGAGGGCCTGCCGTGCGATCAGGTGGTTGCGGCGTTGTGCCAGTAGGTGATCCAGCCAGCCCGCGATGCCGGTCGCGAGCGCGTCCAGGTCGATGTCGTCGCGAGTGCCCGGCAGGGCCGCGGGGGTGATCAGACCGCCCTGTCCGGTCGTGAAGTCGGTGCGGGAGCGGGTGGTGATGCGGTCCACGATGGCCTCGACGAGCGCGCGTTTGGTGCGGAAGTAATAGGACGTCGAGCCCGTGGGCAGGTCCAGCGCGGTGTCCAGGGCGCGGTGGGTGAGGGCCCGGAGTCCTTGGGTCGCAATGAGATCGATGGCGCTGTCCACGATGAGGGTGCGCCGATCGGGTGTGGAAGTGGTCACCTTTGCTCCTCTGCGGCTTCGAGTTCCTCTACAACTATAGAGGAGGCTCTACAGCAGTAGAGGATGCAGGGAGGTCGTCATGGAAACGCCGGACATCGTGCTCGACGCGGACCAGCGCGACGCCGCCGAGCGGCTGGACGCCATCGCCGCGCGCGTGGGCAAGCGGTGGCGGTTCCCGCTCGGGCAGCGGGAACCGCGCGGGCTCTATCTGTACGGCGGGCCCGGGCGCGGGAAGACCATGTTGATGAATCGCTTCTTCGAAGCGGTGTCCTCGGAGCGCAAGCGGCGCTATCACTTCCACTCGTTCTTCGCGCGCCTGAACGCGGGCATCCACGAGTACGGGAGCATCGACGCCTCGGCCGCCGCGCTGCTCGGGGACGCGGAGCTGATCTGTTTCGACGAATTCCACGTCCACGACTCGGGCGACGCCCGCTTGGTGGCCCGGCTGCTGGACACCCTGTTCGCCCGGCGCATCACCCTGGTGGTCACCTCGAACTACCCGCCGCAGGACCTGCTGCCGAACCCGTACCTGCATCCGATGTTCGTGCCGACGATCGACCGCATCCTCGAACACCTCGACGTGGTGTCGGTGAACGGGCCGACGGACTATCGCTCGCTCGGGGGTCGGCACACCGGGTTCGCGGCCGGGCACTACGTGGTCGGCGCGTGCCCGGAGATCGGCCGGGTGGACCTCCCCGTCGCGCACCGGCGGCTGCACGCCCGCGCGATCGCGGACGGCACGATCACCGTCGATTTCGCGGAACTGTGCGGAATCCCGGTGTCGGCGGCCGATTTCCTGGAACTGGCCCGCGACCTTCACACCTGGGTGGTGTGCGATGTCCCGCCCCTGGGCACGGTGCCGCCGGACTGGGTGATGCGTTTGGTGAACCTGGTCGATGTGCTCTACGACGCCGACCTCGAACTGTCGATCTTCGCGAAGGTGCCGTTGGCGGAGCTCGGCGGCGAGATCAAGCGCGTCCCCGACCTCTACCGCACCCTCAGCCGCCTCGGAGAGCTGCGGGAACCGGTAAACCTCGAGGCGCGATAGCCGTTCGGCGAAGCCCCGGTGAACTGGCCGGGGAGATCGACGCGCACGGTTCACGTGCCGTCAACGCGGAGGGGGGCTGGTGTTGCGGGCCGCTTCCTACCGTGGCGTCAGGAGCAGCACCGAACCGGAGGGGACCGATGCGAATCCGCGAGCAGGCAAGGGATTCCGCGCCGCGGAACCCGAGCATACCGAGTAGCCCCCATATCCGGAACCACGCCCGCTTACGTGTGCTGGTCGTCGCCGAGTCCTTCCTTCCCCAGGTCAACGGCGTGACCAACTCCGTGCGGCGGGTGCTGGATCACCTGGCCGCCAAGGGGCACGAGGCCACCCTCGTGGCCCCGACCGGACCGGCCAAATACGCCGGGTTCCGCGTACATGTCGTGCGCGGAGCCCGGCTGCCGTTCTACCGGGACTTCCGGATCGGGCTCGAGACCCGCCGCCGGCTGCGCAAGATCATGCGCGAGTTCAAGCCCGACGTAGTGCACATCGCTTCCCCGGCGACGCTGGGCTACCAGGCGGCCAAGGTCGCGGACGAACTCGGGATTCCGACGGTCGCCATCTATCAGACCGATCTGGTGGGTTTCGCGCTGCGCTACGACCTGCCCGGCGGCGTGCGCGCCATGACCGCCCTGACCCGGCGCATCCACCTGCGGGTGGACCGCACCCTCGCGCCCTCCACCGCCAGCCTGCGCCAGCTGGAACTGATGGGCATCCCGGGCCTGGGCCGCTGGCCGCGCGGGGTGGACCTGCAGCAGTTCGGGCCCTTCCGCCGGTCGGAAGAGCTGCGAAAGCGCCTGGCCCCCAAGGGTGAAGCCCTGGTCGGCTACATCGGGCGGCTCGCGCCGGAGAAGGAACTCGAACTGCTGGCCGCGCTGCGCCCGCTGCCCGGGGTACGACTGGTCATCGTGGGCGGCGGCCCGGAGGAGAAGCGGCTGCGCAAGCTGCTGCCCGACGCGGAGTTCCTGGGCGTGCTGCACGGTGAGGAACTCGCGGCCGCGTACGCCTCGCTGGATGTGTTCGTGCACACCGGCCGCCACGAAACCTATTGCCAGGCAGCGCAGGAGGCCTTGGCCTCCGGGGTGCCGGTGGTCGCGCCGAAGTCCGGCGGCCCGATCGACGTGATCACGCCCGGCGCCGGATTCCTCTACCCGCCCGGCGACGCCGAGGCCATGACCGCAATGGTGCGCCGTCTGGTCGAGGACCCCCGGCTGCGCGAGCAGACCGCGGCCACCGCGGTGCGCAGCGTGCGCGACCGGTCCTGGGCCGCGGTCAACGACCTGCTCATCCGCCACTACCGCGAGGTGATCGCGGAACGCCCGCAGCCCGATTCGGCGCTGCGGTCCGATCCGGTGCCGGGCGAGATCCCGGCCGCCAAGGAGGCATCCTGATGCTGCGCATCTCCGTCATCGGCACCGGCTACCTGGGCGCCACCCACGCCGCGGGCATGGCCGAACTCGGTTTCGACGTCCTCGGGGTGGACAACAATCCGGCCAAGGCGGCCGCGCTCTCGGCCGGCGTGGTGCCCTTCCACGAACCCGGTCTCCCGGAGCTGCTGGCCGGGCACGTGGCGGGCGGGCGGCTGCGCTTCGGCACCTCGCTGGTCGAGGCCGCCGAATTCGCCGACGTCCACTTCCTGTGTGTGGGAACGCCGCCCGGCGTGAACGGGGCCGCGGACCTGTCGCAGCTCCACAGCGCGCTCGACGGCCTCGTTCCGCACCTGACCCGCAACTGTCTCATCGTCGGCAAGTCCACGGTGCCGGTCGGCACGGCCGAGGCGCTCACCGCGCGCATCGCCGCGCTGGCGCCGGAAGGGATTTCGGTCGATCTGGCCTGGAACCCGGAGTTCCTGCGCGAAGGGCACGCCGTCCACGACACCCTGCACCCGAACCGGCTGGTGTTCGGCGTGACCACCCCGGACGCCGAATGGGCGCTGCGGCAGGTCTACGCCACCCCCATCGCCGGGGGATCGCCGGTGGTGATCACCAATCTGCCCACCGCGGAACTGATCAAGGTCTCCGCGAACGCCTTTCTGGCGACCAAGATCTCGTTCATCAACGCCATGGCCGAGCTGTGCGATCTGACCGGCGCGGACGTCACCCTGCTGGCCGACGCGCTGGGCCACGACGACCGGATCGGCCGCAAGTTCCTGGGCGCCGGCCTCGGCTACGGCGGCGGCTGCCTGCCGAAGGACGTGCGCGCCCTGATCGCTCGCGCGACCGAACTCGGCGCGGGGGAGTCGGTGGCGTTCCTGCGCGACGTCGACGCGGTGAACCTGCGCCGCCGCGAGCGGGTGGTGCGCGAGACCCTCGAACTGCTCGGTGGCGAGCACCGGCCGGTCGGCCGGGTGGGCATCCTGGGCGCGGCCTTCAAGCCGCTCTCCGACGACGTCCGCGACTCGCCGGCGCTGGACGTGGCCCGCCGCCTGCACGCTGCGGGCGTCGAGGTGACCGTATTCGACCCGGCCGCAACGGGTCCCGCACGCGCGGTGGCACCGCAGCTGGTGTTCGCGGCCACCCCGGCCGCCGCTCTGCACGAGGCGGACGTGGTGCTGCACCTGACCGAGTGGCGCGAGTTCCGGGAGCTGGACCCGGGCTTCCTGCGCACGGTCGCGCGCGGACGCGTGATCATCGACGCCCGCAACACCCTCGACCCGGAGCCGTGGCTGGCCGCCGGCTGGGATTTCCGCGCGCTGGGCCGCCTGGTGGAGCCGCGGACCGCGGCGGGCGCGGTCGGGGCCCCGGCCGGGAGCACTTACCAGGGCCCGACGGCGGTGCCCGACCCGATCGCCGAACCGCCCCGCGCCCTGCCCCAGCCCTCGCCGCTGACCCGCCTGCGTGCCCGGGTGCGTCGCACGGCCTGACCTCTCGAGACCCGCGCCATCTGGCTGGCCCGCAGCCGTCAGCCCCTGCCGCGGCTGTCTGACTTGGTTTGGCGGCGGCTGTCCGACCCGGCCGGGCCCGCAGCCGTCCGCCTCGGTGTGGCCGCAGCCGAACAACCTGGCCCGGCTGACGGGGGCGGCCGAAGCCGGCGCTGCACGTCGGCGTTGCAATTAGCCCGAGCGGTCCCCTCCGGCCGGACCAGCGGCTCCCCGCGGGCAGTTGCCTGCCCGGTGGCGCGCGGCCGTGGCGCCGGCGACCGCCCGGGCCCCGGTTCGATCTTGATCGGCGGTGCTCGGCGGCCGCGATCGTGCGCGGATGGTGATAAGTGGGGTTGCCCGGCGGCTGCCCGGCGCGGGTGGGATGACCTGGGTTTTCGGGTCTGGTGGAGCTCGGTGCGCAGGTGGGGGATTTATGCGCGGCGGGTATGTGGTTCCAGCTTGCCCATTTTGGTCCTGACGGACCGCTTGGCATGTAACTATGTGCCTGTTTCTGCTGGACTCTGGTTAGGAGTGGTCGTGACTGGGGTGGGGACGGTGGCAACGCGGACGATCGCACTGATCGGTCTCGTCGTGCTGGCTGTCGTCGCACTGCGCGGGTACATTCCGGGAACCGGAGGACCTGCCGCGCCGCATCCGTCGTCGGCGGTCTCCCTGGCCTTGATGCCGGTGCTGCTGCTGGTCTCGATGGTGATCCTGGTGGCGGGTGTGATCAACAGCCGGCACCGGCTGCCGCTCGCCATGCCCGAACCCGACCGCGAGACCCTGGTGCGCGGGCCCGGACTGCGGCGGATCGGGCTCGCCGTGGTGATCGCCGTCGCGGCCCTCACCCTGATCGGGACCGCGATGCTCTCGATCTACCTGGTGACACCCGCGCGCCAGGGCGACGCCGGCTCACATCCCGCCCCGGCCACGGGCACCACGTCCGAGCCGCTGGAAACGACCGCGCCCCCGGTGGACTCGGTGCCCGAGCCGTCGCTGAGCGGCACCGCGCTGCTGCTGGTCGGCATCACCGCGACCGTGCTGGTCCTGATCGCCATGACGGGACTGGTTGTGGTGGCGGTGAATTCGAACCGCCGGCCCGCCCTGACCCGCACCCCGCTGCCGCAGCCCACCGCCACCGAGGCGGTCTCGCTGGCCAAGGTGGCCGAGATGGGCCTGGCCGCCATGACCGCGCCCGGACAGGACCCGCGCACCGCCATCATCGCCTGCTACGTGGCCATGGAAAGCGGTCTGGCAGTGGCGCGGGAGGTGGCGCCGCTGGCCTCGGACACCCCTTCCGAGGTGCTGGCGCGAGCCTTCGACCGCGGCTTCCTGCACGACGCGTCGGCACGGGAACTGGTGTCGCTGTTCGAGGAGGCGCGGTTCAGCCCGCACTCCATGCTGGAGTGGCAGCGAATGCGGGCCGAACAGCTGCTGCGTATCGTATTGGCGGATCTCCAGGGGCTGGCGGCATGAAATCTGGTGTCGCGGGGGAGATCCGGTGGGACCGAACGGGGGATCGGCCATGAATCGGGGCGCGATCGTGACCGGCGCGGTGGTGCTGGTCGTGCTGTTCGAATTCGTCGCGCTCGGCAATCAGCGCGAACTGCTGCCGCTGCTCACCGGCCTCCCGGTGGCGGGCGCGCTCGGACTGCTGGTCTGGACGCTGGTCGAACGGTCACGGCGGCTCACCCCGGTCGCGGAGGACAACGACATCGATAACGGGCCCGTCGAGATGCTGCGCCGCTGGGAAGCGCGCGCCACGATGCTGGCCGATCGGTCCGAGGGCACCCGCGCCGACTGGGACCGCCACCTGCGGCCCTTGCTGGCCAAGGAATTCGAGCTGACCAGCGGTCATCGGATGAACAAGAACCGCCGCGCGCTCGAGGTGGCGGGACAGCTCCAGTTCGGCCCCGAACTGTGGCGGTGGGTGGACCCGGCCAACTCGGCACTGCGCGACGAGGTCAATCGCGCACCCGGCCGCGAGGCCCTCGACGAGATCCTGCGTCGGCTACAAGACATGTGAGATGAGATGCGAGAGTTGCCATGACATCACCGATGGACGTGACCATCAAGCGCACCGACGCCGTACTGCGCGAAGTATCCCGGGTCGTGGTCGGCAAGCGGGACGAGCTGCAGCTGATCATGATCGCGGTGCTGTCCGGCGGCCACATCCTGATCGAGGATCTGCCCGGCCTGGGCAAGACCCTGATCGCGCGATCCTTCGCGACCGCGCTCGGGCTGAACTTCACCCGTGTGCAGTTCACCCCGGACCTGCTGCCCGCCGACCTGATCGGCTCCACCATCTACGACATGCATTCGGGCCGTTTCAGTTTCCGGCGCGGCCCGGTGTTCACCAATATGCTGCTGGCCGACGAGGTCAACCGCACCCCGCCCAAGACCCAGGCCGCGCTGCTGGAGGCCATGGCCGAGGGCCAGGTCTCGATCGACGGTGAGACCTTCCCGCTGCCACAGCCTTTCATCGTCTTCGCCACCGACAACCCGATCGAGTACGAGGGCACCTACCCGCTGCCCGAGGCCCAGCTCGACCGTTTCGCCATGCAGCTGCGGCTCGGGTACCTGTCGGAGAACGACGAGATGAACATGATTCGCCGCCGGCTGGAACGCGGCGCGCAACCCGCCCAGATCGGGCAGGTGGTCGACGCCGAGGGCCTGCTCGAGATGCGCCAGTCCGTCGAATTCGTCACCGTGCACCCCGATGTGGTCGGCTACGTGGTCTCGCTCGCCGCCGCCACCCGCGGCCACCCGCAGGTGGAGGTCGGCGCCAGCCCGCGCGCCGAACTCGACCTCGTGCAGATGGCCCGTGCCCGCGCCCTGCTGCACGGCCGCGACTACGTGGTCCCCGAGGACGTGAAGGCGCTGGCCATTCCCGCCATGGCGCACCGCATCACGCTGCGCCCCGAGATGTGGGTGCGTCGCATCCGCGGTGAGGACGTCATCTCCGAACTGCTGCGCCGCCTGCCCGTCCCGCGCGCCACCACCGCTTGAGGCGCGCATGAAGCATCGCGACACCACCGCCTCCATCGAGGCCGAACTGCGCTGGCGGCCTGCGCCGTTGGTGTTCATGCTCGCCGCGGTGTCGGCGCCCGCGCTGGTGCTGGCGGTGATCCTGGGCAAATGGCAGCTGGTGGTGTTCGCCGCGCCCATGCTCGGGGTGCTGGCGTCGGCGCCGCTGCAACAGTCGCGGACCCGGATCCAGATCGACGGCTCCGGGGTACTGCGCTGCTTCGAGACCGAGGAGGTGGTGCTGACCGCCGCCGCCTTCGTGGAGAGCGGCCACGCGCTGCTGCGGCTGCACCCGGAACCATTGCCGGACATGGAGATCCACGTCGAGGAGACGGTGGACTCCGGGGCCTCCCCGGCCGGGCTGCGGCTGGCGCTGTCGGCCGCGCGCTGGGGGCGCTACCCGGTGCCGATGCGGATCACCGCGCTCAGTCCCGCCGGACTGGCGGTGGCCTCGGTGCGGCTGCCCGCGGGGGAGCTGTACATCTACCCGATCACCGACCCGCAGCGGATGCGGCTGCCGCGCACCGAACTTCCCGAACGCATGGGCTCGCACCTGACCCGGCGGCACGGGCCCGGCGTGGAGTACGCCGACATCCGGGCCTACACCCCGGGCGACCAGCTGCGCACCGTCAACTGGCCGGTGAGCGCGCGGCGCGGGCAGCTGTTCGTGACCGAGCGCTTCACCAACCGGGCCGCGGACGTGGTCGTCCTGGTGGACACCTCGATGCAGGCCCCCGGCCCCGCCTCGGACTCGCTGGAGCTGTCGGTGCGCGGCGCCGCCCAGGTGGCGCAGTCCGCGCTGCAGGCCGGCGACCGCACCGCGGTGGTGTGCCTGGGCCGCGCCCCGCGCTGGCTGCGACCCGATATCGGCCGCCGCCAGTTCTATCGCATCGTGGACGCGGTGCTCGATGTCGGCGACGAGCACATCGGCATGCAGGGCTCGCTGGCCCCGCACGCCGCGGTCCCGATCGGCGCGGTCATCGTCGCCTTCTCGACCCTGCTCGACACCCAATTCGCCTTGGCCCTCATCGATCTGCGCAAACGCGGCCACGTCGTGGTGGTGATCGACGTGCTGCGCGGGCCGCCGTTCGGCGAGGGCCTGGACAATACGCTCGCCCGCATGTGGCAGCTGGAACGCACCTCCATGTACCGCGATATGGGCACCGTCGGCGTCGACATCGTGCCCTGGCCCGAGGACACCCGCCTCGACCAGGTGATGCGGCTGCTGCCCGAACACCGCCCCGCAGCGGATGCGGCTGCCGCGCACCGAACTTCCCGAACGCATGGGCTCGCACCTGACCCGGCGGCACGGGCCCGGCGTGGAGTACGCCGACA
>NZ_JBSGCY010000030.1:0-56917 GCF_053602115.1 Nocardia sp. NPDC004582
TCGCGCCCACGCACGTCCTGGTTTTCGTGGTCCACCACATCTCCGGCGACGGCTGGTCGGTGCGTCCGCTGGCCCGCGACGTCATGCTCGCGCGCGCTCGCCAACCGGGTGCCGCGGTACAGCAGGGCCCGGTTGCGCTGGGCCGCTTCCCATTCGGCGGCGTCCGCGGCGAGCCGCTGACGCACCAGATGGCCCTCGCGATCGTCGTCGATCCAGCCGCGCAGCCGCGGCCAGGCGTCGAGCACGATCTCGTGCGCCAGGGTCGCGGTGTCGCGGTCGAGGGTGACCAGCCTGGCCCGGACCAGGGTTTCCAGGGCGGTGGCGGCTGCTTCGGGATCGGTGGCGCGGGCGATCAGCTCGTCGCGGGCGGGGCGGCGGCGGGTGTCGCGGGTGCCCGAGCCGACATGCACCAGGTGCGGCACCAGTTCCCGGGCGGCGGCCTGCTCGGTCTCGTCGAGCTTGGCCCAGGCGTCGTCGGCGGTGGCGGCCACCGAGCCCACGACGCCACCCGCCGCCCGGTAGCCCGCGAGGGTGAGGCGGGTGCCGTCGCGGCGCTGCCAGATCGCCTGCATCACATGGGAAAGCAGTGGGAGCACGCCCGCGGGTTCTTCGAGGGTGTTCCCGCCGAGGCCCGCGAGGTCGGTGCGGATGATCTCCGGCAGTCCGGCTTCCAGTTTGAGCCCGGCCCGCTGGACCGGTTCGGTGATGGCCGCGGTCAGCTCGTCGGCCCGCATCGGCCCGAGGATGAAGCTGCGGCGCGCGCACGCCTCCCCCAGCGCGGGGTGTTCGAGACAGCGGGCGAAGAAGTCGGCGCGCACGCCCAGGATGACGGTGATTCCCGCTTGCGCCCAGTCCCGCAGGCGATTCGGCAGTTCGCGCTCGGCCGGATCGGCGCCGGCCCCGACGAACAACTCCTCGAACTGGTCGACGATCATCAAGCGCCGGGACCCGGTCGCGGCCGGTTCGGCGGGCGGACCGCCGGGCGTGCCGGTGCTGACCGACCAGTCCGCTCCCAGCGCCGGAACCAGGCCCGCCGCCAGCAGCGAGGACTTGCCCGCGCCGGAGGCCCCCACCAGCACGATGATCCCGCCCCCGGCCTCGGCCGTGGCGCGCACCAGCGCGGCGAGCTCCCCGGTCACCCGTTCACGCCCGAAGAAGCGGTCGGCGTCCGCGCCGCGATAGGGCTCCAGGCCCGGATACGGACATTCGGAGTCGAGATCCGGTGTCCACGAATCGCATTCGCGCCACAGCCGCTGCCACTCCCGCAGGCTCGACAGTTCCGCGGGCACCGGCTCGGCGTGCCCGCGCGCCATATCGAGCAGGGTCAGCAGTACCGGCCGCAGCGAATCGAACTGAGCGGGCACGTTCTGGCCGCGCCGCCAGGCGCTGATCCGCTGCACCCGCACCGCGCTCCCGCGCGCGTCGGAACCACGGGCCGCCTTCATCCGCTGATTAGCGGCCCGGGTGACGCGTTCGAGGGTCGGGTTCCCGGCGTGCTCCCACAACAGCGCCAGCCGCCGGGTGAACAGCTCTCGTGGTGGCGGTATCCGGTCGCCGGACGCTGTCATCACTCTCCCCACGCGCGTTCCGCCAGTGCCGCAATCGATTTCGATCGCGGCTCCGGCCTAGGCACTCAGGGTATCGCCCGCGGCGGTCACTCCGGGGAGTAGAAGGTGCCCTTGCCCGCGATGTGCGGAAGGTCGGTGTCGATGGTGACCTCCACCCGGCCGGGGCCGGTCGGCAGCGTCTCCGGCACCCACAGCGCGTTGGACGGCCCGAACGGCGTGCCGTCGCCCAGCGGAACCGGCGGGAAGCTGCCGCTCGCCCCGGTATCCAGATTGCGCCAGCTCAGGGTCGCGGTCGCGCCGCAGCCCGGATTCGGAATGGGCAGGAACGTGAATTCGGCCCGCACCCAGACGGTTTGCTTGCCGTAGTAGGTGTTCTGGGGGTCGTGGAACGCCTGGATCTGGCCGAAGCAGGGGAAGGCCCCCGAGCCGGCGGTGTAGGCGGGGGTGAAGGTGGTGACCGGGTCGGCGGCGGCGGTGCCGGTGACCGCGAACAGCGCGGCCGCGGCGAGCGGCAGGGCGAGCAGGGGGCGGATCCAGCGCATCGCGACTCCTCGAATTGATTACGGGGACAAACGAATGTCGGTGAGAACGCGGCGAACGCTACCGTTCACTGGTCACGGCGCTGCCAGCGGTGTACGAACTCGCCCGGAACCGGTGGCGGGCCGGGCAGGTCGCCGGTGGCGGTGAGGCCGTCGACGAGCAGGGCCAGCACGCGGCGGCGCAGCTGGGCGGTGCGCTCCGGATCCGGGAGCGAGACGGCGGCGCACGCCTCGAGGATCAGGCCCAGATCGGCGACGGTGACCTCCGGGCGCAAGGTGCCGGATTCCCGTGCGCGGCGCAGGAGTTCGTCATTGAGTTCGGCACTGCGCATGACGTCGGGCAGGATCGAGTCGTCGGCGGTGAAGGTGCCGGCCAGGTGCACCGCCAGCGAGTGGACGTCGGCGTCGACGACATTGCGCAGGAACTCCACCAGCGCCGCCCAGCCGTCGGGATTCGCCAGGGCCGCTTCGGCTTCCGCGTTGTAGCGGCGCAACCCGCTGTAGCAGAGGGTGCGCAGCAGGTCCTCCTTGCTCGGATAGCGACGGTACAGCGCGCTGATGCCGACGCCCGCGCGCTCGGCGACGGCCGAGATCGGGGCCTTGGGTTCGGCGAGGAACACGTCGCGGGCGGCGGCCAGGATGAGTTCGTCATTGCGCGCGGCCTGCGCCTTGCGCCCGGGCAGTGCCCGCTGAGCTGTGGTTTCGGCTGTTTTCGACATGAATCGAGAATAGCACTTGAACGGAACGATCCGTTCCGTTATGGTTAGAACAGAACGAAGCATTCCGTTCCACAAAGGAGAGAATGATGAACGCCCAGCCGACCGCCACCGCCACCGCCATCCGCCCGTTCCGCATCGACGTCCCCCAGGCCCAGCTCGACGATCTGGCCGACCGCCTGCGCAAGACCCTGTGGCCGAACGAGCTCCCCGGCGTCGCCGACGCCTACGGCGTCGCCAATGACCGGGTGCTCGGGCTCGCGAAGTACTGGCTGGAGGAATTCGACTGGCGGGCGCTGGAGGCCAAGCTCAACGCCTACCCGCAGTTCACCACCGAGATCGACGGCGAGGACATCCACTTCCTGCACGTGCGGTCCGCACGGGCGGACGCCACCCCGGTCATCCTCACCCACGGCTGGCCCGGCTCGGTCCTGGAGTACCTGGACGTGATCGCCCCGCTCACCGATCCCGAGGATCCCGCGGCGCCGGCCTTCCACGTGGTCATCCCCTCGCTGCCGGGCTTCGGCTTCTCCGGCCCGACCCGGTCGACCGGCTGGAGCCGCTACCGCACCGCCCGCGCCTGGCTGGAGCTGATGAACCGGCTCGGGTACGAGCGTTTCGGCGCGATCGGCAATGACGGCGGCTCGATGGTCTCCCCCGAGATCGGCCGCATCGCCCCCGATCAGGTGCTCGGAGTCCATGTGACGCAGCTGTTCTCGTTCCCGTCCGGCGATCCGGCCGAGATGGCCGGCCTGTCCGAGGAGGACATGGCGGGCCTGGCGCATCTGCAGTGGTTCTACGAGAACAAGATGGCCTTCAACACCCTGCACAGCCAGCAGCCGCAGACCATCGCCTTCGCGCTCGCGGATTCGCCGGTGGGTCTGCTGGGCTGGAACGCGCAGCTGTTCAGCGAGGGCCTGGACGACGAGTTCGTCATCGGCAACACCGCCATCTACTGGCTGACCGGCACCACCGGGTCGTCGCTGCGCTTCTACTACGAGGACGCGCACGCCGAGCAGCCGCAGGGCCCGACCACGGTGCCGACCGGGCTGGCCATGTTCAAGGGCGACTTCCAGTCCATCCGCCGCTTCGCCGAGCGGGACCACCAGAACATCGTGAGCTGGCATGCCTACGACGTGAATTCGTCCACCTCGACCAGCGCGAACGACGCCGCCGGGCACTATGCCGCGCACGAGGCGACCGACGTCCTGGTCGCCGATATCCGCGAGTTCTTCGCCGGTTTGCGCTGATTCGCCCCGCCGGGCCCGCACCCCATCGGGTTGCGGGCCCGGCGTATGTCTGGACCCTCCCGCATGTTCGCGAGACGCGCGGCGATGTTCCCGGGCGGCTTCCGTTGATGTACTGAATTCACCTTCGCAACAACGAAAAACACGAGGTGAGAGCCATGAACGTCGCCATCTTCGGAGCCACCGGCACCATCGGCCGCCAGGTCGTCACGCAGGCCCTCGCGGCCGGGCATCAGGTCACCGCCCTGGTCCGCGATCCCGCCGCACTGACCGTCACACATGAGCGGCTGCGGGTCATTACCGGCGATGTCCTGGACCCGGCCGCCGTGGAACGCGCGGTCATCGGGCAGGACGCGATCATCGTGGCGCTGGGCGCGGGACGCAAGGGCGTGGTCCGCGCCGAGGGCACCCGGCTGATCATCGAGGCCATGCGGCGCACCGGCGTGAAGCGGCTGATCTGCCAGTCCTCCCTCGGCGTCGGCGACAGCCGCGGCAACCTGAACTTCGTCTGGAAATATGTCATGTTCGGCCTGCTGCTGCGCCCGGCGTTCGCCGATCACGTGCGGCAGGAGGAGTACGTGCTGGCCAGCGACCTGGACTGGACCATCGTGCGGCCCAGCGCCTTCACCGACGGCCCGGCCACGGGCGATTACCGCCGGGACTTCCCGGGCACGGAAACCGGTCTGGCGCTGAAGATCTCGCGGGCCGATGTGGCGGGATTCCTGGTCGAGCAGATCACCGACACCGCGTATGTGCGCCGCACGCCGGGCATTTCGCACTGACGAGGTCAGGCGTGCTCGTGCGGGCCACCCCAGGACGGGAAGGGATCCGGGTACCGCAGCCATGCCCGCGGCCCGGCCTCCAACTCCGCGTCGGTGAGCAACGCGGCGGTCAGCAGGTCCCGCACGTGGGGACGGTCCAGTTTCACGCCGATGAAGACGATCTCCTGGCCCGGCGTCAGATCCAGTGCGTCCCAATAGGCGCCGGCCTCGAAGGTCAGATTCGGCCCGGCCTGGGACCAGATGGCGGCCAGCTCCGGGCGGCTGGCCAGCCAGAAGAAGCCCTTGCTGCGCAGCAGCCGCTCCAGCTGGGACAGGGCGGTGTCGAGGCGTTGCGGATGGAACGGGCGGTCGGCGGTGAAGGTGAGGCTGCCGATGCCGTACTCCTCGGTCTCGGGAGTGTGGCCGCCCGCCAATTCCTCGTCCCAGCCGTCGAATTGGGCCGCGAGGTCCGGGTTGTAGCGGCCGGTGCCGAGCACCTCGGCGAGGTCGACCACCCCGTGCGCGGACCGCACGATCCGCGCGGCCGGGTTCAGCCGCCGGACCGTGGCCTCCACCGTGCCCACCGCGTTCGCGCTCACCAGATCGGTCTTGTTGAGCACCAGCACATTCGCGAACTCGACCTGTTCGATGAGCAGGTCGGCGATGGTGCGCTGGTCGCCCTGCCCCGCCTGCAGATTCCGTTCGGCCAGCGCCTGCCCCTTGACCACTTCGGCGAGGAAGGTGGAGCAGTCGACGACGGTCACCATGGTGTCCAGCCGCGCGAGGTCGCCGAGCCGGAAGCCGTCCTCGAACTCCCACTCGAAGGTCGCCGCCACCGGCATGGGTTCGGAGATACCGGTGGATTCGATGACCAGCTGGTCGAAACGGCCCTCCCGAGCCAGCCTGCCCACCGATTCGATGAGGTCCTCGCGCAGCGTGCAGCAGATGCAGCCGTTGGTGAGTTCGACCAGCTTCTCCTCGGTCCGGTCCAGGTGGCCCTGGCCCGCGACCAGGGCCGCGTCGATGTTCACCTCGCTCATGTCATTGACGATGACAGCCACCCGGCGACCCTCCCGATTGGCGAGGATGTGGTTGAGCAGGGTGGTCTTGCCCGCGCCGAGGAAACCGGACAGCACGGTCACGGGCAGTGGCGGGGTCTGTGGATCCGAAGTCATGACACTAATGATAACGGTTTTCATTTGCAGCAGACGTTCGGCGCCCGGGGAATGCGAAACGCCCGGCCGGAACAAGTCCGACCGGGCGTTTCAGCCTTCGATCACTTACCCAGGGAACCCGTCCCCAGACCCGGGAGGCCGAAGGAACCGCCACCTCCGCCGGGCGTGGTCGCGTCCTTGACGTTCAAGGTCGACGCCGCGGAGGTCGAGCCCTTGTAGCCGGTGCCGCCGGTGTAGACCGCGGTGATCACCCGGTTGCCGGTCTGGCCGACGGTGTACTGCAGGGTCGCCTTGCCGTTGACGACGGTCACCGCGTCACCGATCGGCGTGCCGCCGTCCATGAATCGGACGGTGCCGGTGGTGACGGCCGCGCCGGCGTCGGTCTTGACCTCGGCGGTGAAAGCCACCGCGTCGCCCTTGGTGGCCGTGGCCGGAACGGTCAGGGTGGTCACCGTGTTCAGCTCGACCGGAGCCGGATCGCTGACCGTCACGGTGGTGGGGCCACCGGTCGACGGATTGAAGCCGTCCGCGCCCGAGTACACCGCCGAAATCGCGTGCGCGCCCGCGGCATTGAAGGTGTAGGTCAGCTTCGCGCCGCCGGCGGCGAGGGCGATCGGGCCGCCGATATCGGCGCCGCCGTCCTTGAACTGCACGGTGCCGGCGGTCGCGGGGACATTGCCCGGACCGTTCACCGTCGCCCACAGATCCACCGACTGACCGGTCGTCGCGGTGCTCGGGATGTTCATCGTGGTGGTGGTGTCGACGATCGCGGCCGTGACGGTGACGACCGAGGCGGCCGAGGTCGACGGCTGGTTCGTGGAGTCACCGCTGTAGACGGCGGTGATGGAGTGCGCGCCGGCGGTGCCGAACGCCTGCGAGAGGGTCGCGGTGCCGTTGTTCACCGGTACGGCCGCACCGAGATTGGCGTCGCCATCCTTGAACTGGACGGTTCCGGTCGCGGCGGCCGGGGCCACCGTGGCGGTCAGCGTGACCGCCTGGCCGGTGGTCGCGGTCGCGGGAGCGCTGAGCGTGGTCGTGGTGGTGTTGTTGACCGTTCCGCCGACCGTGATCGTGGCCAGCGGGCCCGCACCCGCATTGAGGGTGCTCTTGTTGTCACTGGGAATGCAGCGGGTCGGGGCCCACTGGGTGCCCAGCAGCGAGGCCTTGGCCAGCGAGGTGCTGAAGTTCTGGTCGTTGCCGTAGCTGGCGGCGCTGCCCGCGGTCCGCAGCTTCGGCGTGATCACGCCGGCCGCCACCGCGGTGACGGTGACGTCGACGGCGGGCAGCCGGTACCAGGAGTCGCCCGCGGCGTTGGCGGTGCCGTCGAGGTTCTTCTTCAGCTTCGGCGCGCGGATGCCGCCCTCGGAGTTGGTGCTGCTGGTCGGGCTGTTGCCGACGACCTCGTTATTGCCCGACAGGCGCAGGATCCCACCGGCGTTGTCGACATTGCCGGAGTCGTTGACGCGCAGCACGTTCGGGGCGACATTGTCGATATTGACGGCGGTGCCCGGCACGACCGCCGCGCTCACGAAGACCGAGTTGTCGGGGATCGCGTAGTCGTACTTGATGCGCGAGAGGTTGGTGGTGGTGGCGCCGGAGTCCTTGTCCGGATACGAGGACGCGTTCGGCTGGATGCGGTAGGTGAAGGTCTCCCCCGCCGCGACCGAGGCCGGTGCGGTGACGCTCATGGTGGCGGCGACCGACTTGTCGACCGTGATGATCGATTTCGCCTGGCACGAGCTGGTGAAGCTGGTGTCGCCGGCGCTCGCCTGGCCGGGGGTGAGCAGTATCCCGGCGAGCATGGCCGCGCCGGTGACCGGTGCGACGGCGAGCCGCTTGGTCGATTGGTTCACAGGGACTCCTTACGCCCGGCTACATCGTTGAAACCGGACAAATCAAACGAATCGCCGCCAGTATGCATGGTGTGACTAGAACATGTTTTAGTTTTGGTCTTTTCATCCGGAAGGAAATTTCGGGCGTCGCCCGAGCCGCCGGGGAGGACAGGACGATCGGTCCACACCGCGGTCGGTAGGGTCTGTGACGTGCAGTTCCTACCGCTTGCCCCGAATGGCTCCACCCCGGTCCGCGCCCTCACCATCGCGGGCACCGACTCCGGCGGCGGCGCGGGCATCCAGGCCGACTCCCGCACCATGGCGATGTGCGGCGTGCACGCGTGCGTCGCGGTGGCCGCGGTGACGGTGCAGAACACCATGGGCGTCAGCGGTTTCCACGAGATCCCGCCGCAGATCGTGGCCGACCAGGTGCGAACCGTGGTGGGCGACATCGGCATCGGCGCGGCCAAGACCGGCATGCTGGCCTCGACCGCCATCATCGAGGCCGTAGCCGAGGTGTGCCGCGAGGTCGGCATCGGACATCAGGGCACGATTCCCCTGGTCGTGGATCCCGTGGCCGCATCCATGCACGGCGACGCCCTGCTGCACGCCGAAGCGCTGGACGCGGTGCGCCACACCCTGATCCCCCTGGCCACCGTGGTCACCCCCAACCTGGACGAGGTCCGGCTCATCACCGGCATCGACGTGGTGGACGACGGCTCCGCCCGCAAGGCCGCCGAAGCGCTGATCGGATTGGGTCCGCGGTGGGCCATCGTCAAGGGCGGGCATCTGCGCACCTCCGAGCAGTCCACCGACCTGCTCTTCGACGGCGACACCTTCCACGAACTCCCGGCCCGGCGGCTGGCCACCGGCAATGACCACGGCGGCGGCGACACCCTGGCCGCGGCCATCTGCTGCGCGCTCGCGCACGGCTATTCGGTGCCGGACGCGGTCGCCTTCGCCAAGGAATGGACCTTCCGTTGCCTGGAAGCCTCCTACGACCTGGGCGCGGGACACGGACCGGTCTCCCCGCTGTGGCGGCTGCGTCTCGGCCCGAGCTAGCGGCGGTCACGGCTCCCAGGAACCTCCCAGGCGGGGCGCAGACTGATGTGAGTCTGGTGATCGAGATTGGTCACCATGAACGACACCGTGACCGCCGTCCGGGCGGCGGAACCCACTGCAGCAGTGACCGCGCCCGTCGTGGACGTGGTCGTTCCCGTCTACAACGAAGAGGTCGACCTCGCCCCCTGCGTTCGCCGGCTGCACGCCTTCCTGACCCTGAGCTTCCCGTTCACGGCGCGAATCACCATCGCCGACAACGCCTCCACCGACTCCACCCTCACCGTGGCTCGGCAGCTGGCCGCCCAGCTGGACGGCGTGCACGTGGTGCACCTGGACCGCAAGGGCCGCGGGCGCGCGCTGCGGGAGGTGTGGCAGGCCTCCGACGCACAGGTCGTCGCCTACATGGACGTGGACCTCTCCACCGATCTGAACGCGCTGCTGCCGCTGGTCGCGCCGCTGGTGTCCGGGCACTCCGACGTGGCCATCGGCACCCGGCTGGCCTCCCAGTCCCGGGTCGTCCGCGGCCCCAAACGCGAGATCATCTCCCGCTGCTACAACCTCATCCTGCGCACCTCCCTGCAGGCCAAGTTCTCCGACGCGCAATGCGGGTTCAAGGCCATGCGCTCCCAGGTGGCCAAGCTGGTGCTGCCGCTGGTGGAGGACGGCGAATGGTTCTTCGACACCGAGCTGCTGGTGCTGGCCGAGAAGATCGGGCTGCGCATCCACGAGGTGCCGGTGGACTGGATCGACGACCCGGACTCCCGGGTGGACATCGTCGACACCGCCCGCAAGGACCTGCTCGGCATCTGGCGGGTCGGGCGCGCCCTCACCACCGGGCGGCTGCCGATCAACGAACTGCGGGCCGCCATCGGGCGCGAGCCGCTGGTCGAGGGCGTGCCACTGGGCATGGTCGGACAGCTGGTGCGGTTCGGCATCGTGGGCGTCACTTCGACGCTGGCCTACCTGCTGCTCTACGTGCTGCTGCAAGGGATCACGGGGGCGCAGGCCGCCAACTTCCTGGCCCTGCTGATCACCGCGGTCGGCAATACCGCCGCCAACCGGGCCTTCACGTTCGGGGTGCGCGGGTCCAATCAGGCTGTGTCGCACCACTTCCAGGGGCTGGTCATCTTCGGCGTCGGACTGGCTCTGACCTCCGGCTCACTCTTCGCCCTGCACCATTGGGCTCCCGACGCGGCGGTCCATCTCGAACTGGCGGTGCTGGTCGTGGCCAATCTGGTCGCCACCCTGCTGCGGTTCGTCGGACTGCGCTGGGTGTTCCGGAACGCCGGCAAGCACACCGCGCCCGAGGTGACGCGTTGAGCTCGTTCTCCGATGCGCGGCAAGCACTTCCGGGCGACGGCTTCCGGCTCGCGGCGGTCGACTTCCCGCCCCGGCACCGGCCGGAACACGGCCAACTGCCGTTCTGGACCGTCCCCAGCGATTCCCCGACCGATCGACCCAGCCGAGGAGGCGACCGATGACCGCGACACTGACCGAGAAGCGGGTCGCCCCACCCCCGGCCGAGCCGCCCGCGGCCCGCGCCGATCGCCGGGAGTACCTGGCGCTGGCGGCCCTGCTGGTCGGCACGGCCATCGCCTACCTGTGGAACCTGTCCGCCAACGGCTGGGCCAACTCGTTCTACGCGGCCGCGGTGCAGGCGGGTTCGGTGTCGTGGAAGGCGTTCTTCTTCGGCTCCTCCGACGCCGCCAACTCGATCACCGTGGACAAGACGCCGCTGTCGCTGTGGCCCATGGAGATCTCGGTGCGGATCTTCGGGCTGCATAGCTGGAGCATGCTGCTGCCGCAGGCGCTGCTCGGGGTGGCGTCGGTGGCGCTGCTGTGGGCGATCGTGCGGCGGAACTTCGGCGCGACCGCCGGACTGCTGGCGGGGCTGGTGCTCGCGCTGACTCCCATCGCGGCCGTCATGTTCCGATTCAACAACCCCGACGCGATGCTGGTGTTCCTCATGCTGGCCGCGGCCTGGGCCATGACCCGGGCGGTGGCCGACGGGCGGTGGCGCTGGCTCGTGCTCACCGGCGCGTTCATCGGATTGGGCTTCCTGGCCAAGCAATTGCAGGTGCTGCTGGTCGTGCCCGCGCTGGCGCTGACCTATCTGATCGCGGGGCCGCCCGCGCTGGGCAAGCGGATCGCACAGCTGTTCGCGGCGGGCGCGGCCATGGTCGCCGGCGCCGGCTGGTGGGTGCTGCTCGCCGAGCTGTGGCCCGCCGCCGACCGGCCGTACTTCGGTGGCTCGCAGCACAATTCGATCATCGAACTGACCCTCGGCTACAACGGCCTGGGCCGGTTGAACGGTGAGGAGCGCGGCAGCGTCGGCGGTTTCGGCGGCGACATGCCGACCGGCGGGGGCGGCATGTGGGGCACGCCCGGCATCGGGCGACTGTTCGAACCGCAGCAGGCGGGTCAGATCGCCTGGCTCATCCCGGCGGCGCTGGTCCTGCTCGTGACCGGAATCGTGCTGCGCGGCACGCTGACCCGGACCGATCCGCAGCGTGCCACGCTCATCCTGTTCGGCGGCTGGCTGGTCGGCACCGGGCTGGTGTTCAGCTTCATGAAGGGCATCTTCCACCCGTACTACACGGTGGCGCTGGCGCCCGGCGTGGCCGCGCTGATCGGCGCGGGTGCGGTGCTCGCCTGGCGGCACCGCGACCTGGTGTGGGCGCGGCTCGCCCTGGTCGCGGCCATGGGCCTGACCACCGCCACCGCGTGGATCATCCTGTCCCGCAGCACTTCCTTCCTGCCGTGGCTGCGCTGGGTGGTGCCGGCCGGCGGCATCGCGGTCACCGTGCTGCTGCTCCTCCGCCTGCCCCGTAAGGCCGGTCTGTCCGTCGCGGCGGCCGCGGTGATCGTCGGGATGGCGGCTCCCACCGCGTACGCCGTGGACGGGATCGCCGCCGCGCACCAGGGGCCGATGCCCTCGGCCGGTCCGGCGGTGCGCGGCGGCTGGGGTCCGGGTGGACCGCGCGGCGGCGACCGTCCCAACGGGTTCCCCGGCAACGTGTTCGGCGAAGGGAACGGATTCGCGCCCGGCAACGGCGGCAATGGCGGCCCGCGCAGCGGCGCTCCTGGCGGTAGCCAGCACGGCTCGGGCACGAATCACGGCGAGTCCACGAACAGCGGCCCGGGCGGAATCCCCGGCGGCCCTGAGGGATTCGGCGGCGCGGCGGGCAACATGATGATGGCGAGCCGCCCCAGCGCCAAGGTCACCGCCCTCCTGAAGGCCGACGGCTCCGACTACACCTGGGTGGCGGCCACCGTCAGCTCGAACTCGGCGGCCGGCTTCCAGCTGGCGACGGAGCTCCCGGTCATGCCCGTCGGCGGCTTCAACGGCAGCGATCCGTCCCCCACACTGGCCCAGTTCCAGGAGTACGTCCAGGTCGGCCGCATCCACTACTTCATCGCGGGCAGCCAGATGGGCGGCGAACGCGGCGGCAACGGCACCAGCTCGCAGATCACCGCCTGGGTGAAGGACCATTTCACCGCCGAGGAAGTCGACGGCATCACCCTCTACGACCTGACCGCCCCGAAGATCAACTGACCGGAGCGGGCTTGCCCCCGCCCCGAGGGCTGAGCGCTCGCACCCATTCGGGCACGAGCGCTCAGCCCTCCTCGCTAGAATCCCTGTGACGGCCATCACAATTCAGGGATCTCGCCATGAGCACGCCGCACCCCCTCAACGATGAGCACCGAGAAGCCTTCTGGCGCAGAGCCGGCTGGCACCCCACCCTCCCCGACGCCGACCGCGAACGCATCGAACACCGCTGGGACGACGAATCCATAGAAATAGCCGAGATCTTCGGCTTCTGATCAGTCCCGGCCGATCCGGAAGATCCCGTCGCGGGCGAGCCACACCAGCGCCGGGGTGCCCATCTCGTCGAACCAAGCAGGTGGCTCCGCGGCGGTGAATGCCGCGGCCATCGCCTCGAACCAGGCCGCGAACGACGGGAAGTCAGGCACGGCGTCGGCCGCTTCCTCCCACACACCATCCGCGAGATACCGTGCCCGCGGCTCATCTTGATGGTGGTAATAGACCGGATACTCGCCGTCAGCGCCCGGCTGCGCGACATCGAAACACCACACCGCCTCGTACCCGGCTTCGGCAAATCCGACCAGATGATTGGTCGACAGATACCGCCCCGGCTCCCGACAGACCCCCTCGGGCAGATGCACCCGCTCGGCATTCAACTCGACGAGCTCCTCCTCGTCTACGAGCACGAACTCACGCTCGCCCTCCTCCCTCGAGCACCGCAGCCGATTGTGCTCCGCCAGCAGCGCCCGATAACTCGGCGGAACCGACCACGTGCCGGCACCGAAATGCGGCTCCAGCGAGGCTTCTCGCCCCCGCACCACCTCACTGGAGGCCGGGCCCGCCCCATCGAGCTCGACCAGTCCAGCCGCAGCGGCCCGCCGCAGCTCCAGCAGGGCGTCGCGAGGTGTAGCCATGCTCTGACTCCTGATGTCCATATGTGCTCTCGGCCGCGATCAGCTTAGAAGTCATCCCGCACCGAGAAGTCTTCTGCCGCACAGCCGGTCGGCACCGAGCCGTCCCGCCCACCGCACCCCGCACCCGCGGCCGGGTAGCCGCGATCGGGCGGCTACAGGGCGAGCATGGCGGCGGCGGTTCGGTCGGCCACGGTGCGGGACAAGGCGGTACCCACGCCGTCGAGGACGAGCAGTCGCGCCCCGGGGATTTCGGCGGCCAGGGCCTCGGCGTTGCCGAGCGGGAAGAACGGGTTGGCGCGGCCGTGCACCACGAGCGTGGGTACGGCGAGGCGGGCGAGCCGGGCCCGCCAGCGCGGGGTGCAGTCGATGCGGGCGAAGGTCATTCCGAGCTGGTTCGCCTGGTGTACCGCGGGATCGGCCGACGGCGTGCGATCCCAGATTCGGGCGGCGGTCACCCGCGCGTCCTCGGGATCGTCGCCCAGCAGTTCGGCCCCCGCGGCGGCGAAGTTCGCGACGGCGGCCCGGTCGGTCCAGTCCGGCTGCGGGTGGGCGAACAGCTCGCCCATCACGGCGGGGTCATGGTCCGGCAGGTCGTCGTCGACCGGGCCGGGTGCGACCGGCCGGGTGTTGGCCAGGGTCAGTGCGGTGAATACGTCCGGATGGTCCAGGGCGGCGACCTGAGCGACCATCCCGCCGACGCCCACCCCACCGAGATGGGCGGTCCCGGCGCCGAGCGCCGGAACCAACGCGGCCGCATCAGCGACAAGATCCCGCAGGTCGTAGCCCAGATTTTCGGGGTCGATGGTCGTCGACGCGCCGGAGTCGCGCAGGTCGTAGCGGACCACGTGCCGCCCGCCGGACGCCAGCCGCTCGCACAGCTCGTCGGGCCAGGACAGCATTGTCGGGCCGCCGGCCAGCAGGACGAGCGGATCGTCCGCCCGTCCGAAGCTCTCGATCCCCAGCTCCACACCATTCGCCCGCACCGAGGTCGTGCCCATTCGATTCGGTCCCGTCATGCCCGGACTCCCGTCTGTCGATTCACCCGGAGGTATCGACGACGGCTCCGCTCGAAAGTCATCGGTCATTCACCAAAACTCCAGCTGAGGACGGATCTACTCTCGACCGAGGGCCCAGCATCCGCGTCGGGCCGCTACAGCGAAAGGAGATCATCATGGCCGTCGCCGTCATCGTCGAATTGGACGACACAACGGTTGAGGAGTACGACGCTATTCTCGAGATCTTGGGCTTCGCGCCGGGCGGCCCCATGGCTACGGGCGGCCTCTTCCACTGGGCGACCACCACGGACCGGGGACTGCGAGTCAC
This sequence comes from Nocardia sp. NPDC004582, assembly GCF_053602115.1. NCBI lineage: Bacteria > Bacillati > Actinomycetota > Actinomycetes > Mycobacteriales > Nocardiaceae > Nocardia > Nocardia sp. NPDC004582. The sequence continues at coordinate 14,685 of NZ_JBSGCY010000030.1, forward strand.
CGACGTCTGGAACTCCGCCGAAGAATTCCAGCGCTTCGCCAACGAACGATTGGCCCCGGCCCTGCAGAAGGCGGGGATCGCCAACGAGCCCCGCATCTCGTTCGAACCGGTGCACAACTACCTGATCGCCGGCTGAACCCGCCACCTCGGCACCCGCCGGCGAGGGGTCAGCGGGCTGCTTCGAGGGCGGTGTGGAGGGTGGCGGCCCACTGCTGGACGATCTCCTTGCGACGCAAGGAGTCATCGGTCAGGACGTCGGCGAGGCCCAGGCCCCGGGCCAGGTCCAGGGTGGCCTGCACCAGGTGGTGGGTCACCGGATCGGTGTCGTCCACACCCAGGGCCTCGATGGCCATGCGATGGGAGATGCGGCCGAAGCGCGCTTCCATGGGAACGATGCGTTCGCGGAGGACCGGGTCGGCGGCGGCATGTGTCCAGACCTGGAGTGCCGCTTTGAAGATGGGGGCGGTGTAGGACTCGACCAGGCCCGCGACCACGGCCTCGGTGCGGGCGACACCCCGCGCGACCTCGGCGACCGCCAGGGCGTCGGCCTTGGCCTGGGCCATGCGGGTCTCGAACATGTACTCGAGGGCGGCGGTGATCAGATCCTCACGGGTGGGGAAATGATGCTGCGCCGCGCCACGCGACACCCCGGCGCGTTCGGCGACCACGGCGACCGTGGCGGCCGCCCAGCCCATCTGGGACAGGCAGTCGATGGTCGCCTCCAGCAGCCGCTGCCGGGTGGCCCGGCTGCGGTCCTGCTTGGGTTCGTGGGGTGTCGCCATGGTGACCTATTGTGCCCAGCTCGGCGGGCGGCGCTGCAGGAAGGCCGTCATGCCCTCGATCACCTCGGGGGTGCCGAAGTAGCTCGCGGAGCGTTTGGCCAGCTCCTCGGCCCGCTGGTCGAAGACCTCGAGCAGGTCGGTGTTGACCAGACGCTTGGCCTCGGCCAGACCCTGCGGGGAGCCCTTGCGGAGTTCGGCGCGCAGCCGGGCCACCTCGGCGGCGGGGTCGTCGGCGGCCACGGTGATGAGGCCGTTGCGTTCGGCCTCGGCGGCGTCGAAGGTCTCGCCGGTGGAGAAATAGCGGGCGGCGGCGCGGGCGGACATGCGGGGCAGCAGGGTCAGCGAGATCATGAACGGCGCCAGGCCGATCCGGACCTCGGTGAGGCCGAAGCTGCTGTCGCGGCCCGCGACGACCAGGTCGCAGGCGGCGATGATGCCCATGCCGCCCGCGCGGACATTGCCGTTCACCTGCGCCAGCACCGGTTTCGGCATGGCCAGGATGTCGCGCAGCACCGAGATCATCCAGCGGGTGCGGATCTCGGCGGCGGCCGCCGGATCGGCGTCCACGGCCTCCTTGAGATCCGCGCCGGCGCAGAAGGTGTTGCCGGTGTGGGTGAGCACGACACCGCGCACCGCGTCATCGGCGGCCGCCCGCTCCAGGCCCGCCAGCAGTTCGGTGACCAGCCGCGAGGACAGGGCATTGCGATTGTGCGGGGAGTCCAGGGTCAGCACCGTGAATCCGTCGCTCACCTCGTAGCGGACGAACGGCGCATCCGCGCTGGCTGTGTCGGTCATCGAATACTCCTGCTGCTGGAAGGCTTTCGAAGGCTGGAAGACGGGTGGCGATGGCCGCGCGCACACCGCCACCCGTCACCGCGGTCAGTACGACCGCGGCAGACCCAGCGAGTGCTGGGACACGAAGTTGAGGATCATCTCGCGGCTGACCGGGGCCACGCGCGCGATCCGGGAGGCGGCGAGCATGCCCGCCAGGCCCACATCGGAGGTCAGGCCGGAGCCGCCGTGGGTCTGGATGGCCTGGTCGAGCGCCTTGATACTGGCTTCGGCCGCAGCGTATTTCGCCATATTGGCGGCCTCGGCGGCGCCGAAGTCGTCACCGGCGTCGTAGAGGAACGCGGCCTTCTGCATCATCACCTTGGCCAGCTCGAGCTCGATCTTGACCTGGGCCAGCGGATGCGAGATGCCCTGGTGCGCACCGATCGGCACGCCCTTCCACACCGCGCGCTCCTTGGCGTAGGAGACCGCCCGGTCGATGGCGTAGCGGCCCATGCCGACCGCCATGGCCGCGCCCATGATCCGCTCCGGGTTCAGGCCCGCGAACAGCTGCGCGATGGCCGCGTCCTCCTGGCCGACCAGCGCGGTCGCCGGCAGCCGGACGTCGTCGAGGAACAGGGTGAACTGGTTGTCCGGCTCGATGATGTCCATCTCCTGCTTCGTCTTCACGAAGCCGGGAGCGTCGGTGGGGACGATGAACAGGGCGGGCTGCAGGTTGCCGGTCTTGGCGTTCTCGGTGCGCGCCACGATGAGCACGGCCTCGGCCTGGTCCACGCCGGAGATGAAGATCTTGCGGCCGTTGAGGATCCAGTCCTCGCCGTCGCGGCGGGCCGTGGTGGTGATCTTGTGCGAGTTGGAGCCCGCGTCCGGCTCGGTGATGCCGAAGACCATCTTGCCGGAGCCGTCCGCCAGCTTGGTCAGCCAGTACTGCTTCTGCGCCTCGGTGCCGTACTTGGTGATGATGGTGCCGCAGATGGCGGGCGAGACCACCATGAGCAGCAGGCCGCAGCCCTGTGCCGCCAATTCCTCCTGGACCAGCGCGAGTTCGTAGATGCCCGCGCCACCGCCGCCGTACTCCTCGGGCAGGTTCACGCCCAGGAAGCCGAGCTTGCCGGCCTCGTCCCACAGCTCGTCGAACGGCTCGCCCTTGCGGGCCTTGGGCCCGGCGTAGTCGCGGAAGTTGTACTTGGCGGCCAGCTTGGCCACCGCCTCCCGCAGCGCCTTCTGTTCGTCGGTCTCGATGAAACCCATTGCCTACTCCTGATCTTCGCTGTGGACGACGGCCAGCACGGTGCCGACTTCGACCTGCTGGCCGGCGGAAACGTTCAATTCGGTGAGCACGCCCGCGGCGGGGGCGGCGATGGTGTGCTCCATCTTCATCGCCTCCAGCCAGAGAATCGGCTGACCCTTCTCGACCCGGTCCCCGGCGGCCGCGCCCAGGCGGATGACCGCACCGGGCATGGGGGCCAGCAGCGACCCCTCGGCCACCTGGTCGGCCGGATCCTCGAAGCGCGGCAGGCGGCGCACCGCCACCGGGCCGAGCGGGGAATCCACCGTCACCAGATCGCCGTAGCGGGCGACCTCGAAGCGGCGGCGCACCGGACCGCGCGCGCCGGGCACCTGCAGAATCACCAGATCCGGTGTGGCCTCCAGCAATTCGAGACCCGCATGACCCTCGACCTCGAGGCCCGCGCGCGTGATTCGGTACCGCACGTCGTGGCGGCCGGTCAGGCGGGACTCGTAGGACTTGGACTGCGCCTGCGACGGCAGGTTGCGCCAGCCGCTGGGCAGACCGCCGCCGATGCGGGCCGCGCGCCGGTTGGCGGCGGCGTCGGCGAGCGCGGCGGCCACGATGGACAGCTGCTCGTCCGCCTCGGAAACCAGTGGCGCGGACAGCTTCTCCAGATCGTGGGTGGCGAAGAAGGCCGTGTCGGTGTCGCCCGACAGGAACGCCGGATGCCGCAGCACCCGCACCAGCAGATCACGGTTGGTGACCAGGCCGTGGATCTTGGCCCGCTGCAAGGCGGAAGCCAGCAGGTGGGCGGCCTCGTCGCGGGTCTCGGCGAAGGAGATGACCTTCGACAGCATGGGGTCGTAGTGCACGCCCACCACCGAGCCGTCCACGATGCCGGTGTCCAGGCGTACGCCAGGCTCGGTCAGCACGGTGAATTCGCCCAGGGTGCCGGGGATGTCGAGGCGGTGCACGGTGCCCGACTGCGGCTGCCAGTCGTGGGCCGGGTCCTCCGCGTAGAGGCGCACCTCGATGGAGTGGCCGCGCTTCTCCGGCTGCCGGGCGGGCAGCGGGCGGCCGGCGGCCACCTGCAATTGGAGACGCACCAGGTCCAGGCCGGTGACCTGCTCGGTGACCGGATGCTCCACCTGGAGACGGGTGTTCATCTCCAGGAAGAAGAAGTCGCCCTTCTCGTCGGCGAGGAATTCGACGGTGCCTGCGCCCTCGTAGCCGATGGCCTCCGACGCCAGCCGGGCCGCCTCGAACAGGCGCGCCCGCATCCCGTCGATCTTCTCGACGAGCGGCGACGGGGCCTCCTCCACCACCTTCTGGTGCCGGCGCTGGATCGAGCACTCGCGCTCGCCGACCGCCCACACGGTGCCGTGGGTGTCGGCCATGACCTGCACCTCGATATGGCGGCCGGTCTCCAGGTAGCGCTCGCAGAAGACGGTCGGATCACCGAAGGCGGACTGGGCTTCCCGCTGCGCCGCCTCGATCTGATCGTTCAGCTCGGACAGCTCCCGCACCACGCGCATACCGCGACCGCCGCCACCGGCGGACGCCTTGATCAGCACGGGCAGCAGGTCCGCGGTGACCTCGGCCGGATCCAGCTGCTTCAGGACCGGGACGCCGGCGGCGTCCATCATCTTCTTGGACTCGACCTTGGAGCCCATCTGCTCGATGGCCGCGACCGGCGGGCCGACCCAGATGAGTCCGGCGGCCTGCACGGCCTTCGCGAATTCGGCGTTCTCGGAGAGGAATCCGTAGCCGGGGTGGATGGCGTCGGCGCCGGCGGCCAGCGCCGCCTCGATGATCAGCTCACCGCGCAGATAGGTCTCGCCGGGAGTGTTGCCCGGCAGCCGGATTGCCGCGTCGGCCTCGGCGACGTGCGGCGAGTTGGCGTCCGCGTCGGAGTAGACGGCGGTCGTCGAGATACCCATCCGACGGCAGGTCGCGAAGACGCGCCGCGCGATCTCGCCACGATTGGCGACCAGAACGTTCGTAAGCCCACCCGTCGCCCCGCCGCCACCCCTGTGGGAATCGCTTCGCGATACAGTCACTTTCGGCCTCACATCCGGAAGACGCCGAAGCCCTCGGCGCCCTTGATCGGGGCATTGTGAATGGCGGACAACGCCATTCCCAACACCGTGCGGGTGTCACGGGGGTCGATGACGCCGTCGTCGTAGAGGCGGCCCGACATGAACATGGGCAGCGATTCGGCCTCGATCTGCGCCTCGATCATGGCGCGCAGCCCGGCATCCTGCTCCTCGTTGAACGGGATGCCTCGCGCCTCGTTGGCGGCCCGGCCCACGATGGAGATGACGCCCGCCAGCTGCGCACCGCCCATGACGGCGGATTTCGCACTGGGCCAGGCGAACACGAAACGCGGGTCGTAGGCGCGACCACACATGCCGTAGTGGCCCGCGCCGTAGGACGCGCCCATCAGCACCGAGATGTGCGGCACCTTCGAGTTCGAGACCGCGTTGATCATCATCGCGCCGTGCTTGATGATGCCCTTCTGCTCGTACTCCTTGCCGACCATGTAGCCGGTGGTGTTGTGCAGGAACAGCAGCGGGGTGTTCTTCTGATTGGCCAGCTGGATGAACTGGGTGGCCTTCTGCGACTCCTCGGAGAACAGCACGCCGCGCGCGTTGGCGAGAATGCCGACCGGGTAGCCGTGCAGCTCCGCCCAGCCGGTCACCAGACTGGATCCGTAGAGCGGCTTGAACTCGTCGAAATCCGAGCCGTCGACCACGCGGGCGATGACCTCGCGCGGATCGAACGGGATCTTGAGGTCGGAGGGCACGATGCCGAGCAGTTCCTCGGCATCGAACAGCGGCTCGATCACCTCGGTGCGCGGGGCCGGGCCCTGCTTCCGCCAGTTCAGGCGCTTGACGATGGAGCGGCCCAGGCGAATCGCGTCCTGTTCGTCCACGGCCAGGTAGTCGGCCAGACCCGAGACCCGCGCGTGCATTTCCGCACCGCCGAGCGACTCGTCGTCGGACTCCTCACCGGTGGCCATCTTCACCAGCGGCGGGCCGCCCAGGAACACCTTGGAGCGCTCCTTGATCATGACCGTGTAGTCGGACATGCCCGGGACGTACGCGCCACCGGCCGTCGAGTTGCCGAAAACCAGTGCGATGGTGGGGATTCCGGCCGCCGAGAGTCGGGTCAGGTCCCGGAACATGCGCCCGCCGGGGACGAAGACCTCTTTCTGCGTCGGCAGATCCGCGCCGCCCGACTCGACCAGGCCGATGACCGGGAGCCGGTTCTCCAGCGCGATGTCGTTCATACGCAGGTTCTTGCGCAGGGTCCACGGATTCGAGGTACCGCCGCGCACGGTCGGATCCGGCGCGACGATCATGCACTCGACGCCCTCGACGATGCCGATGCCCGCGATCACGCTCGCGCCCACGTGGAAGTCACTGCCCCAGGCGGCCAGCGGGGCCAGCTCCAGGAACGGCGAATCCTCGTCGATGAGCAGCTCGATGCGCTCGCGCGCGGTCAGCTTGCCACGCTTGCGGTGCCGGGCCATCTTGTCCGGGCCGCCGCCCGCGATGTTCTTGGCGTACTCGGCCTCCACCTCGGCCAGCTTGGTGGTCATGGCCTCGGCGGCGGATCGGTAGTCCGCCGACGCCGGATCGATGGTTGTGCGCAGAATGCTCAAGACTGGAACCCCAATCGCTTGGCCGCGAGGCTGGTCAGAATCTCGTTGGTGCCGCCGCCGATACCGAGGATGCGGACATCGCGGTAATGCCGCTCGACCTCGGACTCGCGCATGTAGCCGAGGCCGCCGAACAGCTGAACCGCCTGGTGGGCAACCCATTCGGCGGTCTCCACCGCGGTGTTCTTGGCGAAGCAGACCTCGGCGATCAGATCGGTCTCCCCCCGCGCCGAGCGCTCGGCCAGCACATGGGTGTAGACGCGGGCCACGTCGATGCGGCGGGCCATCTCCGACAGCGTGTTCTGCACGGCCTGGCGGCTGATCAGCGGACGGCCGAAGGTCTCCCGATCCCGGGTCCATTGCAGGGTCAGGTCCAGGCAGCGCTGCGCGTGCCCGTACGCCTGCACGGCCAGACCCACCCGCTCGCTCACGAAAGCCTGTGCGATCTGGGCGAATCCACTGTTCTCCGGACCCACCAGGTTCGAGACCGGCACCCGCACATCGACATACGAGAGCTCGGCGGTGTCCGAGCAGAGCCAGCCCATCTTCTCCAGCTTGCGGCTGACCGTGAAACCGGGCGTGCCCTTCTCCACCGCCAGCAGCGAGACGCCGGCGGCGCCGGGCCCGCCGGTGCGGACCGCGGTCACCACGTAGTCGGCGCGCACACCGGAGGTGATGAAGGTCTTGGCGCCGTTCACGATGAAGTCGTCGCCGTCACGCACCGCGGCGGTGCGCAGGTGCCCGACATCCGAACCGCCGCCCGGCTCGGTGATGGCCAGCGAGCCGATCTTCTCCCCCGCCAGCGTCGGCTTCACCCACCGCTCGATGTGCTCGGAATTTCCGGAGGCGATGATGTGCGGCACCGCGATACCGCAGGTGAACAGGGATGCGAACAGACCACCCGAACAACCCGCGTAGTGCATCTCCTCGGCCACGATGGCCGCGTCGATGGCGTCACCGCCGGAACCGCCCGCGGATTCGGGGAACTGGATGCCCAGCAGCCCCAGCGCGCCCGCCTTCTTGTGCAGCTCGCGCGGCAGCAGCCCCTCCCGCTCCCACTCGTCCAGGTAGGGCAGCACCTCCCGCTCCGCGAAACCGCGCACGGTGGCGCGCAATTCGCGGCGCTCGGGCGTCTGCCACGGGCTCACATATTCGGCGCTCATATCGCCCCATTCCCTTCCGCGAGGCCGAACCCTCGCCCGCCGCGCCGGTTCATCCACCGCGGCACCGTATTTCCGCCTGCTCGAACCCCATCGCACCGACCGAGCCGAGGCCCAGCCGTCTCCCGGACCGCGACCGACCGCGGCGCCACGGACCCCGCCTGGCGGGTCACGGCAGCAACTCCACGGGGATATCCAGGAACCGGGCGCGCAGCCACTCGCCCAGGCCCTTGGCCTGCGGGTCGAAGCGGGCCTGATAGGCCACGCCCTGGCCCAGCAAGCCCTCGACGATGAAGTTCAGCGCCCGCAGATTCGGCAGCACGTGCCGGGTTACGGGCAGGTCGGCGGTTTCGGGTAGCAGGCGGCGCAGTTCCTCGACGGTCAGCGTGTTCGCCAGCCAGCGCCACTGCTCCTCGGTGCGCACCCAGACGCCGATATTGGCATTGCCGCCCTTGTCGCCACTGCGCGCCAGAGCGATGCGGCCCAACGGGGCGCGGGCGGTGGATCCGGCCGGAAGCGGCTGCGGCAGTTCCGGTTCCGCGACCGCGTCCAGTTCGAGGGTCTCTCCCGCCGGGGCGATCGCCACCTCGGAGCCGTCGGGCAGGACCGCGGTGTGCGGAACCTCCTTGGCATCCACGTATCCGGGCGTGAACACCGCGTACGGGCCGCCGTTCCCGGGCGGGGCCGTCAGCGAGAAGCCGGGGAAGCTGGCCAGCGCCAATTCCACTGCGACACTGGAGAAGGAGCGGCCCACCTTGTTCGGATCCGGGTCGCGGACCACGCAGCGCAACAGCGCGCTGGCCTGCTCCTCGGTGTCGGCGTCGGGGCGGTCCAGCCGGGCCAGGGTCCAGTCCAGTTCCGCCGGGCGGACGGTCAGCCACGACTCCAATTGCCGCTGCGCCAGGGCCGCCTTGGCCTCGATGTCCAGACCGGTGAGGATGAACTGCATCTCGTTGCGGAAGCCGCCGATGGTGTTGGTGGACACCTTGGTCTGCGGCGGCGGGGCCTCACCGGTCACGCCGCTGATCAGCACGCGATCCGGGCCCTCCTGGCTGACCTGGATGCTGTCGAGGCGGGTGGTGACGTCCGGGCCCGCGTAGCGCGCGCTCTGGATTTCGTACATGAGCTGGGCCTTGACGGTGTCCACGGTGACCGCCCCGCCGGTGCCCTCGTGCTTGGTGATGACGCTGCTGCCGTCGCGGCGGACCTCCGCGATCGGGAAGCCGGGACGACCCAGATCCGCGAGTTCGGTGAAGAACGCGAAGTTGCCGCCGGTGGCCTGGGTGCTGCACTCGATGACGTGACCCGCCACCACCGCACCGGCCAGCGCGTCGTAATCGGCTCGGCCCCAGCCGAAATGGGCGGCGGCCGGGCCGACCACCACCGAGGCGTCGGTGACCCGGCCGGTCACCACGATGTCCGCGCCCGCGGTCAGGCACTCGGCGATGCCCCATGCGCCGAGGTAGGCGTTCGCGGTGAGCGGCGCGCCCAGGCCCAGTTCACCGGCGCGGGCCAGCAGGTCGTCACCCGTCACATACGCGACCTTCGGTGCGAGACCGAGCTTTTCGGCCACTTCGCGGACCCGCTGCGCGAGACCGGCCGGATTCAGGCCGCCCGCGTTGGTGACGATCTTGACCCCGGACTCCAGGGCCAGGCCCAGGCTGTCCTCCAGTTGCCGCACAAAGGTTTTGGCGTAGCCCAGGTTCGCGTCCTTCATGCGGTCACGACCCAGGATCAGCATGGTGAGCTCGGCCAGATAGTCACCGGTGAGCACGTCGAGCTGCCCACCCTCGAGCATCTCCCGCATGGCGCTCATGCGATCGCCGTAGAACCCGGAACAGTTGCCGATACGGATGAGATCCGGAGTGTCGGCGAGCTGACTCATGGAGGGCCTCCCTGTGTGCGCCCGAAGCCGGCGCAGCCTCGATGCTGCGGTCGGTTACAGGGTCACATCAGGGGCGGAAAAAATCAAGCCCGCGTGCTTGTTATTTACGGAAACGCCAGGTCAGGGCCGGGTACCGGGGTGGCGGCAACCGTCAGGCAGACTGAACGGGTGTCCACAGACGTCAGCGCGCTCATCCTGCTAGCGCTCGCCGGATTCCTCTTCGGCGGCGCGTACTCGCTGTTCAAGACCTCGCGCCCACTGGCCGTGGCGCTCGCCGTCTGTGGCGTGCTGGCAGCAGTGGGCGCGATCCTGTGGATGAGTAACTGAACCCTCGGACGCTTCGGGACTTCACTCGGCTTCGAGGCGGAAGATGCGCAGGTCTTCGGGGACGCCGCTGAGCGGGGCCGCGAAGAAGCTGCGGCGGTAGGGCTTCACGCCCAGGCCGAGTTCTTCCAGGGTCTCCGGCTTCAAAGCGTCCAGGGTGACACCCGAGAGCATGGTGTTGCCGTTTCCGCCGGCCTCCATGACGCGAGCCGCGATGTTCACGTCGATGCCGAGCCAGTCGCCGCCGATCTCGCGGGGGCTGCCGGTGTGCAGGCCCAGGCGCATCTGCGGGCGGTAGCCGTCCACCGACACGGCCGACAGGTTCTCCTTGGCGGCGACGGCGGCCCGCACGGCCCGGTCCGCGGACGGGAAGACGGCCATCACGCCATCACCCATGCGCTTGACCACCTGACCACCCCGATCCACGATCGGCGGCTCGATGGCCTTGGCCACCCGGCGCAGCAGGTCCAGGGTCACCTCGTCGCCCGCCGCCAGCGACCAGCTGGAGAAGGCCACCAGATCGGTGAACATGATGGTGATCTCGTCGGAGCCGCGGCCCTTGCCGACCCGCTCCAGCATGGCCTGCCACACCTGCAGCGCGCCCAGCCCCAATTCGCGTGCGGCGCTGGGCGAATCGCCGACCAGCTTGTCCGCCGCACGAGCCACCGCGCGCACCCCGCCCGGCCCGGAGACCGAGAGCGGATCGCCGAAACCCGGGTCGCCGGGCAGGTTCTCGCGCGCCTTGCGGATCACGCCGATGATGTCGCCGCGCTGATTGGCGGCGGTGACCAGGGCCGAGAGCTGGCCCGGGAAGCGGCCGCGGCGACGCGGCTGCCCATCGAGGTCGTCCGGGTCCTCCGGGTCCTCGGAAAGCTCTGCGGGGATCAGCGGGATGACCACATCCGGGTCGATACGCGGTTGGTCGCGCCCCCGGTTCCCGCCCGCGTCACGCGAGCGGTTGCGATCGGTCCCCAGTCCGTCCGTGCGGTTCGCGTCTTTGGCGCGGTCTCCGCCGTCGGAGGGTCGTTCGCTCACGCCCAGAGCGTATCCCAGCGTTCCGCCATGAGATGGATTAATGATTGCCACCGGACACCTCCCGATCGGTGCTAGCGGCCACATCATTGGACCCGCCGAAGGTTTGAGTGTTTTGGTTGCTGAGCCGATGCTACCGACCGTCCAGCACAACGCGCTACACCACCACGGGCCGAATCAAACGTTAGCTGGACCACACTGCCGGTCCGGTAGGAACCACCTGGCCGAATGACATCGGCCCGATACGGAAACCGTATCGGGCCGATGCGCGCCGCCGTGCCGGGCAGTGGCCGGCGGCTCCCCGGGCAGGGTCCATATCACTCGTAAAACGAGTCAGGCATCGCGTTTGTTCACCACGAAGAGCGCGGCTCCGAACACGATCGCGACGAAGGCCGCAAAGTAGATGAGACCACCCCAAGGACCCCAATGCCAATACTCGGATTTCTCGTCCACGGTCCCGAGGAACAGGCCCGCGTTCTGGAACGGCAGCAGCACCTGGATTTCCCGGCCGACCTTGCCGAACGCGCCCACCATCGGCTCCAGGATCACCGGCCACACGATCAGCAGCGAGAGCGCGCCCGCCGATTGCCGGATCAGCGTGCCCACGCCGATCGCCAGGAAGACGATGAGCAGAATGAAGAGCGGTACGGCGTAGAAGACCCGCAGGTCGCCCTTGGTGAGGCTGAGATGGGCGCCCGCGTCGTGGGTCACCATGGCCTTGAAGATGAAGAATCCGAGGAAGGTCAGCACCAGGCTCAGCAAACTCATAGCAACACCAATCAGGCCCGCCTTGGTGAGCAGCACGGTGGTCCGGCTCGGAGTCGCCAGGAAGGTCGTCTTGATGGTGCCGAAACGGTACTCACTGGTGACCGCCAGCGCCGCCAGGATCATCACCATCAGGTAGCCGAAGCCCGGCATCCCCTGCGCCAGACCCGTGATGCCCAGGCCCGCGATCGAGTTCTCCGCGTACGGCGCGTCCGAGGGATTCATCTTGCCCTCGGCCAGCTGGTCCTGGAACACCCGCCACGATGCGTTCAACGCCAGGCTGAACAGAGCAGCGATCCCCAGCGCGAACACCGCCAGCAGCACCGTGCACCACACCGGCGACTTGGTCGAGGTCAGTTTGATTCGTTCCGCGGTGAGCACTCCCATCAGAGGCCACCTCCCATCACCTGATCGAAACCTTCACCGTGGTACTGCACCGCGCCACCGGTCATCCGCATGAACGCCTCCTCCAGCGACGCGCGCTGCGGGGACAGCTCGTAGAGCGTGATGTCATTGGCCCCGGCCAGCTTTCCGACCGCGTCGCTGGTCACGCCCGCCACCATCAGCGCCGGTCCATCGGCCTCCGCACCGTCCTCCCGCACCGTCATACCGTTCGAGGTGAGCAGGCTGCGCAGCTGATCCAGCTGCGGACTGCGCACGCGCACAGACTGTTCCGACGCCTTCTCGATGAAATCCTTGGTGGAGGTGTCGGAGATCAGCCGCCCGCGGCCGATCACGATGAGATGCTCAGCGGTCTGCGCCATCTCGGAGAGCAGGTGACTCGACACCAGCACGGTGCGGCCCTCCGCCGCCAGCCGCTGCATGAAACGGCGGATCCAGAGGATGCCCTCCGGGTCCAGGCCGTTCACCGGCTCGTCGAACAGCAGCACCTGCGGGTCGCCGAGCAACGCGCCCGCCAGACCGAGCCGCTGCGACATGCCCAGCGAGAAGCCGCCCGCGTTCTTCCCGGCCACCTCGTTGAGGCCGACCAGGCGCAGCACCTCCTCCACCCGGGACTGCGGAATGTCATTGGACGCGGCCATCCAGCGCAGATGCGAGCGCGCGGAACGATTGGGGTGCACCCACTTCGCGTCCAGCAGCGCGCCGACGGTGTCGAGGGGACGTTTCAGGTCGTGGTACGGCTTGCCGTCGATGAGCGCGGTCCCGGCGGTCGGGGTGTCCAACCCCAGGATCATGCGCATGGTGGTCGACTTGCCCGCCCCGTTCGGGCCGAGAAAGCCGGTCACCTGCCCCGGACGGACCGTGAACGACAGATCCGACACCGCGACGGTCTGGCCGTAGTGTTTGGTCAGGCCTCTCAGTTCGATCATGCTGCCCAGTCTTCCCCATGTAGTGAGCGCGCACTATCGCTAAAAGGTCGCGCGTCGCTCATCCTCGGGGATGATTACGGCCCGGACCCGGCTCCGGGTTCAGGCCGCCGACCGGGAAATCAGAAACCGGGCGAGGAAGCCTGCGCCCAGAAGCGTTTCGGGATGCGGCCCGCCCGCCGGGCCAGCCAACCGCCCTCCACCGCACGGGCCATGGCCGCCGCCATCACCGCGGGCTGACGGGCGCGAGTGACCGCGGTCGCCAAAAGGACCGCCGAACAGCCCAGTTCCATGGCCAAGGCGGCATCGCTGGCGGTGCCGATGCCCGCGTCCAGGATCACCGGGACGCCCGCGGCGGCCACGATCATCTCGATATTGTGCGGATTGCCGATGCCCAGGCCGGTGCCGATCGGCGAGCCCAGCGGCATGACCGCGGCGCAACCGACATCCTCGAGGCGCTTGGCCAGCACCGGGTCGTCGGTGGTGTAGGGCAGCACCGTGAAGCCGTCGTCCACCAATTGCTCTGCGGCGGAAACCAATTCGATGGCATCCGGGAGCAGGGTGCGCTCGTCGGCGATGACTTCCAGCTTCACCCAATCGGTTTCGAGGGCCTCGCGGCCCAGCCGCGCGGTGAGCACGGCCTCGGCGGCGGTGCGGCAGCCCGCGGTGTTCGGCAGCGGGGCGATCTCCAGGCGCTTGAGCAGGTCCAGCACGCCGGTGCCGCCCGCGGCGTCCACCCGGCGCATGGCGACCGTGGTCAGCTCGGTGCCCGACGCCAGCAGCGCCTCCTCCAGCACGGCCAGGTTCTCCGCGCCGCCGGTACCCATGATCAGGCGTGACCCGAACTCGCGGCCCGCGATGACCAGCGGCTCGACCGGGCTAGCCACCCTGCACCGCCGTCAGCACCTCGATCTCCCAGCCGCGGCCCACCGGCTCGTCCCAGCGGGACTTCGGGAAGACCGCGCCGTCGATCGCCAGCGCCACGCCCTGACACGGCAGGTTCAGGCGCTCCAGCAGCTCGCGGACGGTGAGCTCCTCCGGGAACACGTGGTCCTCACCGTTGACGGTGACGCCGACCGGAATTGCGGTCATCGAACTCCTCCTGAGATGAAACGGTGCGGGTCCGCGGCTCGCGCCTCGGGCAGCTCGGTATCGGCGAGCAGGGCCAGTACGGCGTCCGCCGTGACCGGGGTGTCCAGAATGCCGTTGCGGCCGTGGCCCGCGGCCACGATCACCTTGTCGTCGAGGTATCCGATCAACGGCAGATTGTCCGGCGAGCCGGGACGCGAACCCGCGATGGCCTCGGCGAACTCGTATTCGCCCAGGCCCGGCAGGACGGCCTCGGCATCGGTGATCAGGTCACGGACACCGGCGACGGTGACGGCGTTGTCGAACCCGACTTCGTATTGTGTTGCACCCAGCACCAATCCGTCAGCCCTCGGCACAAGATATATAGGGCGGCCGTGCACGCGGGCCCGGATCACCCGGGCAGGCGGGGGCGGGGCGCTCGGGCGGCGGCGCAGCCGCAGGATCTCGCCCTTCACCGGACGCACCGGCAGGCCCGGCCAGAGCTGGGCGGAGGCGGCGCCCGCGGACAGCACGACCCGATCGTGCCGCAGCGCCGTCAGGTCCTCGACCGGCTCCCGGCGGAACTCGACCCCGGCCTCGAGGCAGGCGAATTTCAGCGCGTTCACCAGGGCGCGATTGTCGACGGCGGGTTCGGCGGCGGCGAGCAGTCCGGCGCGGACGCCGCGGCCCAGGCTCGGTTCAGCCGCGCGGACGCCCGCGCGATCCAGCAGGGTCAGCTGGTGGCCGCGGGCGTTCACCCAGTCGGCGATGGTGCGCAGGTCAGCGGCGTCGGCCGCGTCCAGGGCGACGGTGAGGGTGGCGTCGGCGACGAAGACATCGGTCCCGGTGACGGCCTTCAGATCACCGGCGAAACCCGGCCAGCGGTCGAGCGAGGCGGCGCCGAACGCGAGGGCCGCGTCCTCCCCCGGCCAGCCCTCCGACAGCGGCGCGAGCATCCCGCCCGCGACCCACGAGGATCCGGTACCCGAAGCCGGGTCGAAGAGGGTGACGGTCCAGCCCGCTCCGGCGGCCCGCCAGGCCACCGACAGTCCGATCACACCGCCGCCGACGACGGCCAGAGTCCGCATGTGAATCCACCTAACTCGTCCCCGCGTTCCCGGGGACCCGCATATATCCGATGCGAAACATCGGCCTCGAGGAAAAGCCGCGAGCCGCCGCACCGGGCGTTTTCCCTCGGGTCGTTTCGACCCGACAACCGTAGCGCGACTACCGTCACCCCTGTGCAACCCTCCCACCCGAACCGGCCCGCCACCCCACGGGAGCGCCTCGCCACCGCGCGGCTCTACCTGTGCACCGACGCCCGCCGCGACCGGGGCGACCTGGCGGACTTCGCCGAAGCGGCCCTGGCCGGCGGCGTCGACATCATCCAGCTCCGCGACAAGGGTTCCCTCGGCGAGAAGCAGTTCGGCCCGCTCGAGGCGAAGGCCGAACTCGCCGCCCTGGCCGAACTGAAAGCGGTCGCCCGCCGCCACGGCGCCCTGGTCGCCTGCAACGACCGCGCCGACATCGCCCTCGCCGCCGGAGTCGACGTCCTCCACCTCGGCCAAGGCGACCTCCCGCCCTGGTACGCCCGCCAGATCCTGGGCCCCGACGTGGTCCTCGGCCGCTCCACCCACAACCGCGCCCAAGCCGGCCTGGCCGCCATCGACGAACACATCGACTACTTCTGCACCGGCCCCGTCTACGCCACCCCCACCAAACCCGGCCGCACCCCCGCCGGCCTCGACTTCGTCCGCTCCACGACGGACTCCCACCCCACCCGCCCCTGGTTCGCCATCGGCGGCATCGACGACCACACCCTCCCCGAAGTCCTCGCCGCCGGCGCCACCCGCATCGTCGTCGTCCGCGCCATCACCGCGGCAGACCACCCCGAAGCCGCCGCCCGCACCCTCAAACAACGCCTCCTCGACAACGACCGGTAACCAGCGCCATCAGGTCAGCGGGTCCAGGCGGACCGGGATGCCGTTGAGGTTGGACATGCCGGCCAGGCGTTCTATGTCGGTGAGATCTGTTGACATCAGGTCGTTTACGTTGGCGCCGCCGGCGGCGTTGGCTCGGTGCCAGCCGCCGGTGTGGCCCCAGCCGTGGGGGATGGCGATGGTGCCGGGGGTCAGGTCTTCGGTGAGGCGGGCTGGTATCTCGATGGAGCCGTGGGGGGAGGTTACGCGGCAGCGGGCGCCGTCGGAGATGCCTGCTACCGCGGCGTCTTTGGGGTTGATGCGGGCGGTGTGTTCGCGGTCGCCTCGCATGAGGGGTTCGACGTTGTGCATCCAGGAGTTGTGGGACTTGAGTTCTCGGAGGCCGATCACGCGCAGGGGGTAGGTGGGGTCTGCGCGGCGGGCGGTGAGGGTGCGGAGTTCGATGATGATCTCGTCGGGGTCCAGGCGTACCCGGCCGCCCTTGTGGCGCACGATGTTTCGCAGGACGCCGGTGGCGATGCCGTCGGCCAGCACCACGCCGTGCGGGTGGCGGCGGAGCATGGACAGGCTGAGCCCGTTGCGGCGGAGGCCGAAGCGGTCGCCGTAGGGGCCGGTGCGCAGGGCCAGGTCGGCGAGCAGCGGCGGGGTCGGGCGCGCGGACGCCAGGGCGGGGACGCGGCGGCGGAGGGAACCGAGCAGGCGGCCGAGCGGGCGGGCGGGGCCGACAGCGAAGGGCTGCACGCCGATACGGGTCGCGATGGCGTCGATGATCTGCCATTCCTCGCGGGCCTCGCCGTACGGTTCGACGACTCGCTCGGTGTACTGGGTGTACGGGGTCGGCGAGAGGGCCGTGAACGGGAGTGGGATGTCGTCGCGTTCGAGGAAAGTGGTCGCCGGGAGGATGTAGTCGGCGATCCGGTTGGTGTCGTTGACATAGAGGTCGATGGAGACGAACAGGTCCAGTTCCGGCAGGGCGGCGGCTAGTTCGCGACCGTTCGGGACCGAGGAGACCGGGTTGCCGGCGGAGGTGAACAGGGCGCGCAGGCGGCCCGGCCCGGGAGTGGTGATCTCCTTGGCCATGATGGCGGCGGGGAAAGTGCCCAGCACATCCGGGAATCCGCCGACGCGGGAGTGATTCTTGCCGTATTCGATGAAGCCGAGGCGGGCGTTCAGCTCGGAGATCGCCACCAATTCCTTGCCGAACACGCTGCCGCCGGGCCGGTCGAGATTGCCGGTGACCAAGGCCAGCGCGTCGACGAGGAAGGCGACGAGGGTGGCGTGGCGGCCCAGGCAGGTGCCGGTGCGGCCGTAGACGGCGGCGGAATCGGCGCGGGCCAGATCGCGGGCGAGACCGCGGACGCGGTCGGGGTCCAGGCCGGTGACCTCGGCCGTCGCCTCGGGGGTGAAACGGCTGACGGCGGAACGCAGTTCGCGAACCCCGGAAGCCTGGCGGCGCAGCGCCTGCGCGTCCTGCAGGTCCTCCTCGAAGATGACCTGCAGGAGGGCGGCCAGCAGCCAGGCGTCGCCGTCGGGGCGGATGCCGACGTGCTCGAACAGTTTGGCCGTCTCGGTGCGGCGCGGATCGACCACGACGACGCGGCCCCCGCGCTTGGTGATCGCGGTGAGCTTGTCGCGCACGCGCGGGACGCTCATCGCACTGCCGTGCGAGACCAGCGGATTCGCGCCCAGCATGAGCAGGAAGTCGGTGCGGTCCAGGTCGGGCACCGGGACCGAGGTGGACGAACCGTAGAGCAGTTCGCTGGCCACGAACCGGTTGTTGATGTCCTGCGAACCAGCCGAATACACGTGTTTCAAACCGGCGGCGAGCTGGAAACCCACCATCCACAGGGTGTGTGAATAGGAGAACGTGGACGGATTGCCGAAATACCATCCGAGACTGCCGATTCCGTGCTCGCCGATCAGGGCGCGCAGCCGCGCGCCGATCTCGTCGAGCGCGGTGTCCCAGGAGACCCGCTCGAACTCGCCCGAAGCCGTGCGGCGCAACGGGTGCAGCACCCGATCCGGGTCGTTCTGGATCTCGGTGAACGCGATGCCCTTCGGGCAGGCGTTGCCGCGGGACAGCGGATGGTCCTTGTCGGCGCGCAACCGCACCAGCCGCCCGTCCTCGACGGTGGCGATCAGGCCGCAGAGCGGCTCACAGATACGGCAGTACGTGGGGACCTCGCGCGCGCTCACGCCCTCAAGACAACACCTGATCCAGAGTGAGGAACAACACATTTCCGGCCAAATCGGTCTGTTCCGGGCCAGATTCCAGCGTGCCGATGCGGGCCGTGCGGCCGGCGCCGTCACCCGACGCGCGCAGCCACAGGAAGCCGCGCTCGGCCAGATCCAGGGTGCGCGGCAACGCGGCCGCCACCGCGCCGGAGTCGCTGACCCCGGCCAGGCTGACGAGGGTGGGGGTGGCGCGCAGCGTCGGCCAGGCGGCGGCGAATCCGGGGTGCAGGGGCCGGTCCTCGACCTCGTCCTCGGGCACCCACACCAGGTCCTGGCTCTCCAGATTGCCGCGGGTGCGCAGCCGGTCGGCGGCGTCGGCGATGACCGTGGTGTAGGTCCAGCCGCTGGGCGCGGTCGCGGTCACCCGGGAACCGCGCACCCGGATCGATCCGGACGCGATGCCCGCCTCCTCCTCGGCCTCGCGGACCGCGGCGTGGACACTGGTCTCGTGCGAGTCGCGGGCGCCGCCGGGCAGCGCCCAGGTGCCGCCCTGATGGGTCCAGGCCGCCCGGTGATGCAGCAGCACTGCGGAACCGCCATCGGCCAGCGGGGCGCGCAGCAACAACCCAGCAGCCCCGAAACGACCCCATTGGCGGGTGCCGTCCGCGCTCTCCGCCCACCCGTCGCCGTCACCACGCATCTTCGCAATCCCATCGTCCGACCGCGCCGAGAACTACCGCGGGGATTCCCGCGTCACGGCGGCGGTACGTCCACAATAAGCTCATCCGGCAGGAACAAGTCGGTCGTTCGATTTCGGTCAGTGGGAGGTGAGGATGGCTCGAGCTGAGGAATTGAGACTGGACGAGCTCTCCCCGCGCGCCGCCGCGGCAGCGTGGCGCGAACGGTTCGCTACCACTGAACTGCGCGCCTTCGCCGAATCGTCGCCGGCCAAGCTGATCGCGATGGGGCTGATCCTGCTCGCCCTGTGCGTGTCCGCGGGCATCGTCACCGCCACCGCGGTGACCGATCGGCAACACGCCCTGGACATCCTGCTCGACCAATCCGAACCCGACGCCTACTCGGCGCAGCGGCTCTACACCTCGCTGTCGGTGGCCGACGCCTCCGCGGGCACCGCCTTCATTTCCGGTGGACTGGAACCGAAACCGGTCCGTGACCGCTACAACCAGGCCGTCGGCCAGGCCGCCGCCGAACTGGTGGTGCAGTCCACCGGCGGCGACGCCGACACCGACGCGCAGCTGCGCACCGGCATCGCGACCGGGCTGCCCGTCTACACCGGCATCATCGAGACCGCGCGGGCCAACAATCGCAGCGGACAGCCGGTCGGCGCGGCCTATCTGAGCGAGGCCTCCAACGTCATGCAGAAGTCCGTGCTGCCGATGGCGCAGGAACTGCAGGAGCACCGGGCCGCCGCCATCACCGAAACCCAGCGCAATCACGTGCGGCCGCCGTGGCCCGCCATCCTGCTGCCGCTGCTGGCGGTGGCGGCGCTGATCGCGGCCCAGCTGTTCCTGTTCCGGCGCTGGCACCGGGTGCTGAACCTCGGGCTGCTGCTGGCCACCGCGACCATGGTGGTGCTGCTGTCCTGGACGGTGATCGCGGGCTTCATCTCCGCGGTCGACACCACCCACGCCCGTGACAAGGGCAGTGTGCCGACCGCCGCGCTGACCGAGAGCCGCATCCTGGCCCAGCAGGCCCGCACCGCGGAAACCCTGAAACTGGTGCGGCGTGATACCAGCGCCGACTACGACCGCACCTACGACCAGGCCATCGAGAAACTGCGGAACATCTTGTCCGGCTATCGATCCGACGCGCCGGGCAGCGGTGATGTGAAGACCGCTGCGGCTGCCCTGGACCGCTGGCGGGCCGCTCACCAGCGGATGAACGACGCCCTCTCGAAGGGCGACTTCATCGGTGCGGCCGCGGTGGCCACCGGGCCCGGTGCGGCCGAGGCCACCGCCCAGACCGACGCCCTGGACCGCGCGCTCGGCGACGGCATCGCCGACACCCGGAATCAGTTGCGCGCCGACACCTCCCACGCCGCCCGCACCCTGGATCTGCTCGGCCCCGGCGCGCTGGTGCTCTGCACCGCCGCGGCCGTGCTGATCGCCGCCGGGCTCTGGCCGCGATTGCGGGAGTACCGATGACCAGCCGACCGGTCCGTTCCCTGGTGGTCGCCGCCCTCACCGCGGCCGTGGCCTGTACCGCCGCCTGCGGGGACGACAGTCCCCCGCCGCCCGCGCCCTCCACCCGGGTACCCAGCTACGTCGAACCGCCGCTGCCGTCGGGAGCCGTCACGGCCCAGCCGCAAGCCACCCCGCCGCCCGAGGTGACCGACTGCGGCGACCCCACCGCCAGCCTGCGCCCCACCGGCGTCCGCAGCGGGCCCGCGCTCGACGCCATCCGGGCCCGGGGCCGGCTGTTGGTCGGCCTGGATCCGGGCAGCAATCTGTTCAGCTTCCGCGACCCCACCACCGGGGCGCTGGCGGGCTTCGACGTGGAGATCGCCCGCGAACTGGCCCGCGACCTGCTCGGCGATCCGGGCGCCATCGAATACCGCATCCTCGGCTCCGCGGACCGTGAGAAGGCGTTGCAGGAACACACCGTCGACGTCGTGGTCAAGACGATGACCATCAATTGCGCACGGCGGCAACGGGTCACCTTCTCCACCTCGTACCTGCAGGCGCATCAGCGGGTGCTGGCGGTGCGCAATTCCGGGATCACCGGGCTCGCCGATCTGGCCGGGAAGCGGCTGTGCGTGGTCAGCGGCACCACCTCCCTGGACCTGGTGCGGCGCACCCAACCCGCCGTCTCCATCCTCACCGTCCCCAGCTGGGCCGACTGCCTGGTGGTGCTGCAGCAGCGGCAGGTCGACGCGATCAGCACCGACGACACCGTGCTGGCCGGGCTGGCCCAGCAGGATCCGGCCATCGAGGTGGTCGGGCCCAACCTGAGCACCGAGCAGTACGGCATCGGAATCTCGCAGGGCTCCGATGATCTGGTGCGCTTCGTGAACGGCACGCTGGAGCGGATTCGCTCCGACGGCACCTGGAACCGGCTCTACCGCCACTGGCTCAGCGCCGAACTCGGCGACGCCGCCATCCCGCCGCCCCCGAGGTATCAGGACTGACGATGAGCACTCCGTCCGATCCGCAGCACCCCGACCGCGGCGACGCCGACGGCGTCCCGACCCACGCGACCAGCGTCGGACCGCACTGGCCCGCCCGCACCGAGGTCACCACCCGGCAGGTGCCCGAGCGAAGCCACGCCGAACCCGCGCGTGACGCCGCCGAGCCCGCCGCGACCCAGGCCACCCCGCGTACCGAGATGACCCAGCGCGCACCGCGTATCGACGACGAGGAACCGGAACTTCCACCGGCGGACGAGGTTCCGGTCTCCGAGGGCGAACCGCGCACCCCCACCCGGCCCTCCCAGCGCACCGCCCGCATGGCCCGCCCGCGCCCGGTGGTGCGGCGACTCGGAGCGGGCCTGGTGCCGATCCCGACGGTGGAGCCGGTGGATCCGGAGCAGGCGGTGCTCGACGATCCCGTGGTCGCCGAGGGCCGCCGATTCTGCTGGCGCTGCGGCAAACCGGTCGGTCGGGCCACCCCGACGCTGCCGTCCACCACCGCCGGCGACTGCCAAACCTGCGGCGCCCCCTACGATTTCCGGCCCTCCCTGCATCCGGGCGACCGGGTGGCGGGCCAGTACGAGATCCAGGGCTGTATCGCGCACGGCGGCCTGGGCTGGATCTACCTCGCCATCGACCGCAATGTGAGCGACCGCTGGGTGGTGCTCAAGGGCCTGTTGCACGCCGGTGACGCCGAAGCGCAGGCGGTGGCGCTGGCCGAACGGCAGTTCCTCGCCGAGGTGGTGCACCCGAGCATCGTGAAGATCCACAATTTCGTGGAGCACCCGGGCCCGGACGGGACGCCGATCGGCTACATCGTGATGGAGTACGTGGGCGGCCATTCGCTGCGCCACCTGCTCGACCATTACGCGCCCGCCCGCATGCCGGTCTCGGTGGCCATCGCCTACCTGCTGGAAATCCTTCCGGCCCTGGACTATCTGCATTCGGTGGGGCTGGCCTACAACGACCTCAAGCCGGACAACATCATGATCACCACCGATCGGGTGGAGCTCATCGACCTGGGCGCGGTCAGCCAGTTCGAGGCGTACGGAAACCTGTACGGCACCAGGGGATTCCAGGCCCCCGAGATCGCGCACACCGGGCCCACCGTGGCCTCGGACATCTACACCGTCGGGCGCGCGCTCGCCGTGCTCACCCTGCACCTGCCGATGGAGCGCGGCGCCTACGTCGACGGTATCCCCGATCCCGCGGACGAGCCACTGCTGGCCCAGCACCAGTTCCTCTACCGGCTGCTGCTGCGCGCCACCGATCCCGATCCGGACCACCGCTTCCCGTCCGCGCGGGTGCTGGCCGCCCAGCTCACCGGCGTGCTGCGCGAGATCCTGGCCGCGGAGACCGGCAACGAGCATCCGCAGCTGTCGACCCTGTTCAGCCCGCCGCGCACCAGCTTCGGCACCGGCGAGATCATCGCCCAGACCGACGGCATCATCGACGGCGTCCCCCGCGACACCCTGCTGCAGCCCGGTGACGTGGTGGCCGCGCTGCCGGTGCCCATCATCGATCCGGGCGACCCGTCCGCGCCGCTGCTGGCCGGCGCGGCCCACCCCGAACCCCGGCATTCGCTCGAGGAGCTGCGGCACGCCCGCCAGCGCGGGGCCGCCGAACCGGGCGGCGCGCCCGAGACCCTCGAACTCGAGGTCACCCTCGCCGAGGCCCGCGCCCACCTGGACCTGAACGAGCCCGCCGCCGCGCGCATGCTGCTGGCCCGGCTCACCGACGAACCCGAGCCGCCCGCCTGGGACTGGCGCATCGACTGGTATCTCGGACTCACCGAACTGCTGGAACTCGAATACGAGCGCGCCTTCGCCCGCTTCGACGCCGTGCTGGAAGCGCTGCCCGGCGAGATCGCGCCCAAGCTGGCGCTCGCCGCCACCGCGGAACTCATTCTCCAGCACTGGGATTCGCCGGACCCCGAGGAATGGCGTTCCTACGCCGAGAACTACTACGCCACCGTCTGGCGCACCGACCGGGGCGTGGTGAGCGCCGCGTTCGGCCTGGCCCGGCAGCTCGCGGCGGCCGGGAACATCACCGCCGCCGTGCACGCCCTCGACCAGGTGCCGCCCGCCTCCCGGCATTACGCGGAAGCCCGGATGACCGCGATCCTCATGCTGCTGACCAGCGCGCCGGCCGCGGAACTGGACGAGTCGACCCTGCAGGTGGCGGCGGCACGCGTGCAGGACCTGCCGCCCGGTGAGGGGCGCGCCGCGCAGCTGCGGATCCTGTCGCTGGGCATCGCGCTGGGCTGGGTGCAGGCCGGGAACAAACCGAAGTCGGCCGGCTCCACGCTGTTCGGGTCGCCGTTCACCGAACGGGATCTGCGGCGCGGCATCGAGACGGGGCTACGCGGGCTGGCCCGGTCCGCGCCCGAACGCAATCACCGGTACGCGCTGGTGGACCTGGCCAACGCGGTGCGCGCCAAATCCTGGTTCTGACAGCCGGTCTCAGCGAATCCGGAGGAGTCCCGTGTCGCCCGCGGCGGTCCCGAGGGCAGCCTGGGACCATGTGACCGGCGAGGGATTTTCGGCCACGACCGCGGTTGTGCGTGGTGCGACACGGGTTCCGGTGGACCGGCGGGAACCGGTCCGGGCACCACTATGCCGACCGCATCATGATGTTTTCGTGAGGATGCCTCAGCCGACCAGCCGTGCGGACGCGCGGGCGATGGCGAGCTCCTCGTTGGTCGGCACCACCAGCACCGAGATCTCGGAGTCGTCGGCCGAGATGCGGCGCGCGGTGCGGTCTTTCGCGGTGTTCCGGTCGGCGTCCACCCGGATGCCGTAGCGCTCCAGACCGGCCAGCGCCGCCGCGCGCACCCGCGCGTCGTTCTCGCCGACCCCGGCGGTGAACGTGATCGCGTCCACCCGGCCCAGCTCGATCAGGTACGCGCCGAGGTAGCGCCGCAACCGGTGGATGTAGACGTCGAATGCCAGTTTCGCGGCGGGATGGCCGGTTTCGATGAGGCGGCCCAGCTCGCGGAAGTCATTGACCCCGGACAGGCCCTTGATCCCGGAATACCGGTTGAGCAGGGCGTCCACATCGTCGACATTCATGCCGGCGGTGCGGATCAGATGGAAGATGATACCCGGATCCAGATCCCCGGACCGGGTGCCCATGACCAGACCCTCCAGCGGAGTCAGGCCCATGGTGGTGTCCACCGCCCGCCCCGCGCGAATCGCCGAGGCGGACGCGCCGTTGCCCAGGTGCAGCACGATCTGATTCAGCTCGGCGCGATCCTTGCCGAGGAACTCCGCCGCCTGCCCGGACACGTAATCGTGCGAGGTGCCGTGGAAGCCGTACTTGCGAACCCCGTGCGCCGCGGCGGTTTCCGCGTCGATCGCGTAGGTCTTGGCGGCGGCGGGCAGATTGTGGAAGAAGGCGGTGTCGAACACCGCGACCTGCGGCACCTGCGGCAACAGCGCCCGCGCGGATTCGATGCCGATCACGTTCGGCGGATTGTGCAGGGGCGCCAGCGCGGACAGGTCGGTGATGGCCCGCACCACCTCGTCGGTGATGAGCGTCGGCTCGTAGAACACCTCACCGCCGTGCACCACCCGGTGCCCGACCGCGCCCAGATCGGCGTGCGCCAGATCCTGGCCGCTCGCGATGAACAGGTCGAACACCACCCGCAGGCCCTGCGCGTGATCGGCGATCGAACCCTGGTACTCGAAAGTCTTCTCGCCCGTATGGTGTTCGACGGTCACCGCGTCCGGCTCCACCGCCTCGCCGATGCGCTGCACCATGCCGTGCGCGCACACGTCGGCCGTCGCCGGATCCAGCAGCTGGTACTTGATCGACGAGGATCCGGAATTGATCACCAGGACCTTCATTTACGCCTCCTGCTGCGCCTGAATGGCGGTGATGGCGACCGTGTTCACGATATCGGCGACCAGCGCACCCCGCGACAGGTCGTTGACCGGCTTGTTCAAACCCTGCAACACCGGGCCGATCGCCACCGCGCCCGCGCTGCGCTGCACGGCCTTGTAGGTGTTGTTGCCGGTATTGAGGTCCGGGAAGATGAACACCGTCGCCTGACCCGCCACCGCGGAATTGGGCAGCTTGGTCTTGGCCACCGCGGGCTCGATCGCCGCGTCGTACTGGATCGGGCCCTCCACCAGCAGTTCCGGTGCGCGATCGTGCACCAGTTTGGTGGCGTCGCGCACCTTGTCGACATCCGCGCCGGTACCCGACTCGCCCGTGGAGTACGAGAGCATGGCCACGCGCGGATCGATGCCGAACTGCGCGGCCGTCCGAGACGACGAGATGGCGATATCGGCCAGCTGATCCGAGGTCGGATCCGGCACCACCGCGCAGTCGCCGTACACCAGCACCCGATCCGCCAGGCACATCAGGAACACGCTGGACACCGTGGACACGCCCGGCTCGGTCTTGATGATCTCGAAGGACGGGCGGATGGTGTGCGCGGTGGTGTGCGCCGCGCCCGACACCATGCCATCGGCGACGCCCATGTGCACCATCATGGTGCCGAAATACGAGATGTCACTCATGTATTCGCGGGCGCGGTCCACCGTCATGCCCTTGTGGGCGCGCAGGCGGGCGTACTCCTCCGCGAATTCGTCGCGCAGCGGGCAGGTCTGGGGATCGAGCACTTCGGCGGCGTCGATATTCACGCCCAGTTCGGCGGCGCGGCCGCGCGCCGTGGTCTCGTCGCCGAGAATGGTGAGGTCGGCGATCTTGCGTTGCAGCACCCGGCCCGCGGCGCGCAGGATGCGGTCGTCGTCGCCCTCGGGCAGCACGATCCGCTTGCGGTCGTTGCGGGCCCGCTCGATGAGCTGGTACTCGAACATCTGCGGGGTCACGATGCTCGGGATGGGAACCTCGATCTGCCGCAGCAGTTCTCGCGGATCGACCCGCTCCTCCATCACGGCCAGCGCGGTGTCCACCTTGCGCATACTGGACAGCGACACCCGGCCCCGGGTCAGCGCCGTGGCCTTGGCGGTCTCGTAGGTGCCGAGATCGGTGGACAGGATCGGCAGCCGCGGCTTGAGACCCGCCATCAGCCGCGCGATCGACGGCTGCGGGCGGATGCCGCCGTTCATGATGATGCCCGCCAGTGACGGAAAACCTTCCGCCTCATGGGCGTTCACCAGGGCCAGCAGCACGTCGGAGCGGTCGCCCGGGGCGATGACGGCGACACCGTCGGTGAGGCGTTCCAGAATGTGCTCGGCCGTCATGCCGCCCACCATCACGTGCAGCGCTTCGCGGTGCATGAGTTCCGGGTCGCCACTGTAGATCTCGCCGTCGATGGCCTCGCGCAGCTCCTCCATGGTGGGGGCCTGCAGCAGCGGCACCTCCGGCAGCGTCCAGGACGGCACCGCGCAGGCCTTGGACAGGGCTTCGGCGTCGGCCTCGAGCTGATCGGGCTCACAGCGGTTGGCGATCACGGCCACCAGCTTGGCGTGCTCGGCGACGAGTTCACTGCGGCACAGCTCCACCAGTTGCCCCAGTTCGGCTGGGGTGCGGCCGATTCCGCGCACCACCAGCAGCACCGGCGCGCCCAGGTTGACCGCGATGCGGGCGTTGTAGCGCAGCTCGCTGGGGCTGGCCACATCCGTGTAGTCCGAGCCGAGGATGAGCACGGCGTCGCAGTGCTTGGCGACATCGTGATACCGCATGACGATCTCGCTGATCGCCGCGTCCGGGTCCGCGTGCACCTGCTCGTAGGTGACGCCGATGGCCTGGTCGTAGTCGACGTCGGCGGTGGAGTATTCGAGCAGCAGCTCGAGAATGTAGTCCCGCCCGGTGGCGGACCGGGTGATCGGCCGGAACACGCCCACCCGCGGGGTGGTGGCGGCCAGGGCCTGGAGCACGCCGAGCGCGACCGTCGATTTGCCGGTGTCGCCCTCGGGGGACGCGATGTACACACTGGAGACCGGTGCGGCAGCCATGGGCGAAAGCCTACCGACCGTTATGGCTGTATCTATTTGCCCCTCCGCTTCGCTCCGGGGCGGGTTCGGAGACCGCCCGGCAAGTCGTTGAGGACGGTCTCCGCAAGGCCCTCAGAGAGCGCGCAGGCGAGGAGCCAAATCGCGTTCGAACAGGTCCAGGAAGCGGCGCTGGTCGTGGCCCGGGGCGTGGAAGACCAGGTGGTTCAGGCCCGCGTCCAGGTACGGCTTGATCTGCTCGACGGCCTGGTCGGGGTCGGAGGCCACGATCCAGCGCTTGGCGATCTGCTCGATCGGCAGCGCGTCGGCGGCGGCCTCCATCTCCATCGGGTCG
The DNA here is from genome assembly GCF_053602115.1 of Nocardia sp. NPDC004582. NCBI lineage: Bacteria > Bacillati > Actinomycetota > Actinomycetes > Mycobacteriales > Nocardiaceae > Nocardia > Nocardia sp. NPDC004582. The sequence continues at coordinate 42,237 of NZ_JBSGCY010000030.1, forward strand.
GTGATGGAGTGCTTCTGCTCCGCGCTCAGCGAGAGCGGAGCCCAGAAGCGCGTGTTCTCCAGCGCCAGAGCGGGATCGGTGTCGTAGGAGATCTTGATCTCGATCATGCGGTCGATAGCGTCGACCGCACGGCCCGCCTTGGCCGCACCCTCCGCGACGGCGGGCATCAGCTTCTCGGTGTAGAGGTCCATGCCCTTGCCCGAGGTGCAGATGAAGCCGTCACCGGCGCGACCCGCGTACCGGGCCACCAGCGGGCCGCCCGCCGCGATGTACACCGGGATGCCGCCCTTGGGGACGTCGTAGATGGAGGCGCCGACGGTCTTGTAGTACTGGCCGTCGAAGTCCACGCGCTCGCCGGTCCACAGCGCGCGCATCAGCTCCACCGACTCGCGCAGCCGCGCGAAACGCTCCTTGAACTCCGGCCACTCACCCTGGTAACCGGTCGCGATCTCATTGAGCGCCTCACCCGAGCCGACACCCAGCATGATGCGATCCGGGTACAGGCAGCCCATGGTGGCGAACGCCTGCGCGATCACCGCCGGGTTGTAGCGGAAGGTCGGGGTCAGCACCGAGGTGCCGAGCTGGATGCGCTTGGTGCGCTCCCCCACCGCGGCCAGGAAGGCCAGCGAGAACGGGGCGTGCCCGCCATTGTGCCGCCACGGCTGGAAATGGTCGGAGACCGTGGCGCTGTCGAGGCCGTGCTCCTCCGCCGCCACCGCGAGCTCCACCAGCTCACGCGGGCCGAACTGTTCGGCGGACGCCTTGTAGCCGAGCTTGAGGTCCTTCACCTGGGCACTCCTGTCGCCATGCTGCGCTCGCACCGGTCGGCGCGAACGGCCTACTTCGCACAGTAGTCAGCGCCGGAAGACGGTGCGGCAGCGGTCACACCGCAGGAATATATGAGCTTTCGATCCGCGGATAGCGGAGAATATGCGCGTGACCAACGCGAGCCGAGAACCGATCCTTTCCTACCTCACCGACATGGACGGCGTCCTGGTCCACGAGAACCACCTGGTGCCCGGAGCCGACGAGTTCCTCGCCGAACTGCGCGAGAACCAGATCCCGTTTCTGGTGCTCACCAACAACAGCATCTACACCGCGCGCGACCTGCAGGCCCGGCTCCAGCACACCGGCCTCGACATTCCCGTGGAAGCCATCTGGACCTCCGCCCTGGCCACCGCGACCTTCCTGGCGGACCAGCGGCCCGGCGGCACCGCCTACGTGGTCGGCGAATCCGGGCTCACCACCGCGCTGCACGAGATCGGTTACGTCCTCACCGATTCCAACCCCGACTACGTGGTGCTCGGCGAAACCCGCACCTACTCGTTCGAGGCGATCACCACCGCCATCCGCCTGATCGCGGCGGGCGCGCGCTTCATCGCCACCAACCCCGACGCCACCGGGCCCTCGCGCGAGGGCATCCTGCCGGCCACCGGCTCGGTCGCGGCCCTGATCACCCAGGCCACCGGCAAGAAGCCGTACTACGTGGGCAAACCCAACCCGCTGATGATGCGGTCGGCGCTGCGCCGCCTGGGCGCGCACTCGCAGTCCACCGTCATGATCGGCGACCGCATGGACACCGACGTCATCTCCGGCCTGGAGGCCGGCATGCGGACCATCCTGGTCACCACCGGCATCTCCACGCCCGCCCTGGTCGAGCAGTTCCCGTACCGCCCGACCGCCATCCTGCCGTCGGTCGCGTCACTGGTCGGCAAGACCAAGGACCCGTTCGCCCTGTAGTCAGCCGGTCGCGTCGCCCTCGAGCGCGTCGAGGGCGGCCGACAGGGTGGTCAGCGCGTCCACGACCCGCTCCAACTCGTCCCTTCCCAGTTGCGCGACAAGGCGTTTCGCCATCGCCGCATGCTGCGGGTCGATCGCGCGGACCGCGTCGTGACCGGACTCGGTGATGGCCACCAGCTTGGCCCGCCGATGCGCCGGATTCGGCCGGTACTCGACGAAACCCTTGCCCTCCAGCACATCCGCGATGCGCTGCACGCTCTGCCGGGTGATGCCCATCTCGCGGGCGATCCCCGCCACCGGCAGCGGCTCGTGCAGGATCGCGCCGAGCACCTGCCACCACGCCACCGTGATCCCGGACGGCCTCGCCAATTCCTCGGCGATACCGAGGAATTGGCCGTTCAGCTTGAACGACGTGACCGCCGCGGTCGCGAACAGTTCCTGCCCGGTGCGCGTCATCGCGCCGCGGCCGCGCGCTGCTGCTCGTATTCGAACAGGGCGTAGAAGCCCGCCGGATCGTTGTCGCCGTACAGCCGGTCCCACGCCTCGAGCACGTGCGGCTCGAAAATCTCGAGGCGAGCGAGGATCTCGTGGGCGAAGTCGACCGGGCGCGTGCCGGTCGCGGTGATCAGGTCGCCGTCGGTGACGGCCGGCCGCTCGACATAGCGCTCACCACCCGAATATCCCGAGTAGGCAAGGTATTCCGCGGCATTGCTGGTGTGCCGCCGATCGTCGAGCAGCCCTTCCCGGGCGAGCCCGAAGGTGGCGCCGCAGATCGCCGCGACCGGCACCCCGGCCGTCAGGAACTCCCGGGCCTTGCGCGCGAAGACCGCCAAGGCCTCCGGATTCCGCTCGGTATCCAGACCAGGCAGGATCAGCATGGCGCTGTCGGCGGGCTTCAGATCGTCGAGCACGAGATCGGGCAGAACCCGCATGCCGCCCATCGAAGTGACCGGCTCGGCGCTACTCCCAACCGTCCTGACCTGCCATGTTCCCGGCTCCCGGTGCCAGAGTTCTCGATTGATGTGCGCGGTCGCATGGCCGACCTCCCAGTCCGAAAAGGTGTCGTAGACGGCCATATGAACTGTTTTCATCATGACAGCATGCTGTCATTTTTGACAGCATGCTGTCAATGGATGCGGGTAGGTCCCAAGAATCGACTCGACCGTGGCCCGCCGTTGACCTCGAGTGCCTACCATGGCGCACGTCGACCCCCTCTGCGATGGCGCAAACCCTCGGCACTGCCCCTGGGCCTTCGTGGCATCCCTCGCGCGCGGTCGACCTCGGCGTACACCGCCGCCGCGAGTCGCGAATCCAACCCGCCCGGTGCGACCGGCGCCGGACCGGAGATTCGGAGGTGCGCCATGGCAGCAACCCCACGCGGTGACCGGCTCGCGACCGTTCGATCATCAGAAAGGTTCAGCAATGTTCGCAATGACCAGGCACACGGTGGCTCGGGCCATCCTCGCCGGTGCTATTGCGGTGGCTCCGGTCACCGCGGTGACCGTCCCGACCCAGGCCGATGTGGTCACCAACTACAACCCCACCCCTGTCGATCAGCACGTGAACCAAGGCTGGGACGCCAAGCACTTCCTGTTCCCTCCGGGCTGGGGCATCCCGCCGGGATGGCTCAAGCATCTACTGCCGTTCGACTTCTTCGATTGGTTCGATTGGGACTAGCGGATCGCGGCGGGCCTCGAGCGCGTCCAGGATCAGATCCAGGCCGTAGGTGAACTCGCCCGTGTGGTCGTAGCCCGGCCGCAGGGCGTGATCGGTGATCAGCTCGCGCAGGTGCGGGTACCGATCGGCGGGCAGGCGCTCGAGGATGTCGCTCGCCACTTCCTCGACATCGGCGGGGGTCGCGACGGGCAGATTCGCTTCCTGCAGAACGTAACCGCCGATATAGCTGTCGATGAGCGAGATGGCGTGCGCGGCGTCGGCCAGCGTGAACCCGGCCGCTTTCAGGACTCCGAGCACCGCGTCGTGGTGCCCGAGCGTGGCGGGGCCGGGATCGCGGCGGGAGTCCATCAGCCCCAGCGCCCAGTGGTGCCGCGACAGCACCCGCCGGGCGGAATGGGCGCGCACCCGAATCGCGTCCCGCCAGTCCGCGCGGCCGGGATCCGGCAGGTCGATCGCCGCGAACACCGCATCCACCACCCCGTCGAGGATGGCCTCCTTGTTGGGCACGTGGTGATACAGGGACATCGCCTCCACGCCGAGTTCCTGGGCCACCCGCCGCATCGAGATCGATTCCGCGCCACCGCGATCCGCCACCCGGATGGCGGCATCCAGCACACGTTCCCTGCTGAGTGGTTGCGATCGGCGCGGCACGGCGGCTCCCGGTTCGAAGGTATTGACAGGCTTACGCCCGTAAGCCTACCTTACAGTCGTAAGCCAGCCTTACACTCGTAAGAGAAGGAGACTCCGATGCCGATGCCGAGATGGTGGGGGCACGTCAACAAGAGGCTGTTCAACCCGCGCGCGATCGCGAACGGGACATGGCCGGTGCTGACGCATATCGGCCGCACCTCGGGCACGATCTACCGCACCCCGCTCGACGCCCATCCCGTCCCGGGAGGGTATGTGTTCGTGCTGGTCTACGGCTCGCGCGCGGACTGGGTGCGCAATGTCCTGGCGGCCGGCGGCGCATCCCTGCGGATCGGCGGCCGGGACGTGGAACTCGCCGCCCCGCGCATCGTCGGGGAAGCCGAGGCCTTCCAGTCGCTGCCGGCGGATGCCGCCCGCCCGCCGAAGCTGTTCCGCATCACCGAATTCCTACGCATGGACCTCGGCAACGCGGTGACCTTCGAATCCGGATCCGCGCACTGATCCACCGGGCCGGCAGCGCCCGATCGGCCCATCGAAAAGGGCCGGAACCCAGTGGGTTCCGGCCCTTCGGAAAGATCGTCGGATCAGCTCAGCGCGTGGTCCAGGTCGTTGAGGAGATCCTCCACGTCCTCCAGGCCGATGGAGATGCGCAGGACGCCGTCGGTAATGCCCACGGCCGCACGGCCTTCCGGGCCCATGGCACGGTGGGTGGTGGTGGCGGGGTGAGTGATCAGGGTCTTGGCGTCGCCGAGGTTGTTGGAGATGTCGACGATCCGCAGGCGGTTCAAGACCTCGAAGGCGCGCTTCTTGGCCTCGTTGTCGGCGGCCTTCAGCTCGAAGGTGATCACCGTGCCGCCGCCCGACATCTGGCGCTTGGCCAGCTCGTACTGCGGATGCGAGGACAGGAACGGGTACTTCACCCACGCCACCGCCGGATGCGACTCCAGGAACTGGGCGATCCTCAGCGCCGAGTCCACCGACTGGCGCAGCCGCAGCGGCATCGTCTCCAGGCCCTTGAGCAGGGTCCAGGCGTTGAACGGGCTCAGCGCCGGACCGGTGTGGCGCATCAGGTTCTTCACCGGGCCGTCGATGTAGTCCTGCGGGCCCAGGATCGCGCCGCCGAGCACCCGGCCCTGGCCGTCGATGTGCTTGGTGCCCGAGTAGACGGTGATATCCGCGCCCAGGTCGAAGCCGCGCTGCAGCAGCGGAGTGGCGAAGACGTTGTCCAGCACCACCTTCGCGCCCGCGGCATGCGCCAGATCCGAGACCGCGCGCACATCGGTGAGGGTCTGCATCGGGTTCGAGGGGGTCTCGAAGAAGACGGCCTGGGTGGGAACGGACAGCGCCTGCTCCCACTGGTTCAGGTCCTCGCCGTCGACGAACACCGTCTCCACGCCCCAGCGCGGCAGGATCTCGTTGGCCACCACGAAGCAGGAGCCGAACAGGCTGCGCGCCGCGACCAGCCGGTCACCGGCGGACAACAGCGCACCCAGCGCGGTGAACACCGCCGACATGCCCGACGCGGTCGCGAAACAGGCTTCCGCGCCGTCGATCAGGCGCAGCCGCTCCTCGAACATGGCGACCGTCGGGTTGCCGTAGCGCGAGTACACGAAGTGCTCGATATCGCCGGTGAAGGAGGCCTCGGCCGCCTCGGCGCTCTCGTAGACGAAACCCGAATTGAGGAACAACGCCTCGGAGGTCTCGTCGAAGCCGGAACGCCGGGTGCCGCCGCGTACCGCCTGGGTGGCGGGGCCGACGCCCTCGGGAAGCGGTTTCTCGAAAGAGCCGCCGGTGATCATGACTGCCTCCACGGAAGTCCGTCGGCGCGCCAGCCGGTGCTGCCGCGGTGGCCCTGGCCGTCGAGCGCACCCTCGAAGCCGTCGACCACATTGAACGAAGGGGTGATGCCGAGCGTGGTGGCGGCGGTGGCCGCGCCGATCGAACGCTGGCCGGAGCGACAGATGAAGATGACCGGCGCCTCCGAATCCGAAGTCCGGTGGGCCAGCGACTGCTTCAGCAGATCCGCGAACCGGGCATTCGGGGTGCCGGTGACGTCGACCCACTCGATCAGCGCGGTCGGGCGGCCGATGCCGCTGGTGTCGGGCACGCCGACGAACCGCCACTCGGCCTCGGTGCGCACGTCCACCAGAACCGCATCGGGGTTGTCGCGCAACAACTCCCACGCCTGCTTCGGCGTGATGTCACCCTCGTATTTCATATGCGCCGCGCTCACTCGAACCTCCTGAGAATCCGCACTTGCCGCATCGCTGTCCGATGCGAGGCCAGGTCGTCACCCGGAGCACCCCACCGCGGAGGAGGGTTGCCGACCAGCCAGCCGGGGCTTGGCGCTGGTACTCATGACCTGGGATTGAGATTGCCGAAGAACCGTCCCCACTGTCAAACCCCGGCGGCGCTTTCGGCCGATGTCACGAATTACAGACCAACCAGCGGGAATTCTCCTTGGCGAAGTGCCAGGGCGCGGTGGTCGGCGCGCCCGCGACGGTGAAGGAGACCTGCGCGGTCGCCGCGTCGCCCTGCACAGTCGCGTCGGTCAGCTTGCTGTAGGCGATGGTTCCGCCGGTCTCGACCGCGATTCGCAAGGGCGAGAGCTTGTCGTCGAAGGCCTGACACTGCAGGCGCGGATCGTATTTCCCGGTGTCCTGCCGGGACCGGATGAACGCGTCCGCAGCCGCCGAGAGCCGATCGGAATCTGTGACATTCTTCTCAACCGGCGACACCACCGACGCGACCACGATCCCGAGGATCACGACCGCGATGATTCCCGCCGCCACCAGGAACGGCCACATGCTGCGGGTCTCGTTCTGGTCGATCCGGACCGGGGTCTCCTCGGCGTCGCTCATGGGTAGATCATGCCTGGTCCCCTTGTGAGGGCCGGCGCGTGCCATCGATAGAATCAGCAGAATTTCCCGCCCCAGCGCGGGAATAGCAAGACTACGCAGCAACGCTGCAGCGTCGGGGGCCAACGGAGGTCGCCGAGGCCAGAGCGTCAACTTAGCCTAAGCTAAGAGCGACGGCTGAGTTTTTGACGGCAATTTAGTTTCGACCCAAAGGGTGCGCGGAAGAATGACCGAACAGAGTGCAGCGACCCGCCCGCTACGCATTGCGATCGTGGGCGCAGGACCGGCCGGCATCTACGCCGCCGACGCGTTGATGAAGTCCGACGCGGACGTGAGCATCGATCTCTACGAGCGCATGCCCGCGCCCTTCGGCCTGATCCGCTACGGCGTCGCGCCCGACCACCCGCGCATCAAGGGCATCATCACCGCGCTGCACAAGGTGCTCGACAAGCCGCAGGTCCGCCTGCTGGGCAATATCGACTACGGCGTCGACATCACCCTCGAGGACCTGCGCCAGTTCTACGACGCGGTCATCTTCTCCACCGGCGCCAACGCCGACCGCGCGCTGGGCGTGCCGGGCATCGACCTGGACGGCTCCTACGGCGCCGCGGACTTCGTGTCCTGGTACGACGGCCACCCCGACGTCGCCCGCACCTGGCCGCTGGAGGCCGAGAAGGTCGCGGTCCTCGGCGTCGGCAACGTCGCCCTGGACGTGGCCCGCGTGCTCGCCAAGACCGGCGACGAGCTGCTGCCGACCGAGATCCCGCCGAACGTCTACGAGGGCCTCAAGGCCAACAAGGCGCTCGAGGTGCACGTGTTCGGCCGCCGCGGTCCCGCCCAGGCCAAGTTCACCCCGCTCGAGCTGCGCGAGCTCGACCACTCGCCGACCATCGAGGTCATCGTCGATCCGGAGGACATCGACTACGACGAGGGTTCGGAAGCGGCACGCCGTCATTCGAAGCAGGTCGACATGATCTGCAACACCCTCGAGCAGTGGGCCATCCGCGACGTCGGCGACCGCCCGCACAAGCTGTTCCTGCACTTCTTCGAGAACCCCTCGGAGATCCTCGGCGAGGACGGCAAGGTCGTGGGCCTGCGCACCGAGCGCACCCAGCTCGACGGCACCGGAAACTGCAAGGGCACCGGCGAATTCAAGGACTGGGACATCCAGGCCGTGTACCGCGCGGTCGGCTACCTGTCGCAGAACATCCCGGCCCTGCCCTTCGACGACCAGGCCGGCACCGTGCCCAACGAGGCCGGGCGCGTGCTCGTCGACGAGGACGCCGACGACGCGGCTCGCTACATGCCCGCTACCTACGTGACCGGCTGGATCAAGCGCGGCCCGGTCGGCCTCATCGGCCACACCAAGGGCGACGCCAACGAGACCATCGCCTGCCTGCTCGACGACGCCGCCGGCTTCGTCCCGGCCGACAAGCCGGAGCCGGAGGCGGTCACCGCGTTCCTCGAGGGCAAGGGCATCCCGTTCACCACCTGGGCCGGCTGGTACCGCCTGGACGCGCACGAGCGCGCCCTCGGCGAGCCGCAGGGCCGCGAGCGGGTCAAGGTCGTCGAGCGCGACGAGATGCTGGCCGCCTCCGAGCCCGACAAGGCCTCCTGAGCGGTCACCGGCCCAACGTCGTGACCAGCGTGAATCCGCCTGCCGGACAAGGTTGTCCACACTTGTCACCGTTCTGAGGCATGCTGATCACGTGTTCGATGCCCATCTCCACATCTTCGATCCGCGGTTCCCGCTGGTCGAGAACGAGGGCTACCTGCCCGACCCGTACACCATCGCCGACTATCGCAAGCGCATGTCCCGCTTCGATATCGACGGTGGCGCGGTGGTCAGCGGGTCCTTCCAGGGCACCGATCAGAGCTATCTGCTGGCCGCCCTCGCCGAACTCGGCGAGGGCTGGGTCGGCGTCACCAATCTGCACGTCGACGCCACCGACGCCGAGATCCTCGAACTGAGCAGGGCCGGGGTCCGCGCGATCCGGTTCAACCTCAAGCGCGCCGGCGGCGACATCGTGGGGCTGACCATGCTGGCGCTGCGCGCCTACGAGCTGGCCGGCTGGCACGTCGAGCTCTACATCGACGGATCCATGCTGGGCTCGCTGGAACCGGTCATCACCAAACTGCCCAAGCTGTCCATCGACCACCTCGGCATGTCCGACGACTGCCTGCCGTACCTGCTCAACCTGGTCGACCGGGGAGCCAAGGTGAAGGCCTCCGGCTTCGGGCGGGTGGCCATGAATGTCGGCTCGGCGCTGCGCAAGATCCACACCGTCAACCCCGAAGCCCTCATGTTCGGCACCGATCTGCCGGGCACCCGGGCCGGGCGGCCCTTCCGCGACGCCGACATCTCCCTGATCGCCGACTCGGTGGGCTCGGATCTGCACAAGGTCCTGGAAGACAATGCCCGCGCCTTCTACGGCCTGCCCGCCAAGGTCCGCGATTTCGAGGACCCGGCCGCGCACCGCTCGACCGGGGAACCGCCGACACTGCGGTTGCCGCGCTCGGAACTGCCCGCTCCCCAGCATCCGGACACGCTGCCGCTGCCGCGTATCGATCGATAGGCCGCGCCCTCCGCGCCCGGAGACCTTCGCGTTATTGTCATAGCGTCAACACCGGCGGGTGAGCCGGTGCGCAGCATTCGACGACGAACCGAGGTAGGGCGTGAGCACTCCATCCACCGCCAAGCAGGGCCCGCTCGCGGGCATCCGGGTTGTTGAACTGGCCGGCATCGGCCCCGGTCCGCACGCGGCACTGCTGCTCGCCGACCTCGGCGCCGACGTGGTCCGGGTGCAGCGGCCCGGCATGCTGCCCGGCTTCATGGAACGCCCGCAGTGGCGCGGCCGCACCATCGTCGAGGCCAACCTCAAGGATCCGGCCGACATCGAGAAGGTGCTCGGCCTCATCGACAAGGCCGACGTGCTGCTCGAGGGCTTCCGCCCCGGCGTCACCGAGCGCATGGGCCTGGGCCCCGACGCGGCCCTGGAACGCAACCCGCGTCTGGTCTACGGCCGCATGACCGGCTGGGGCCAGTACGGCCCGATGGCCGACCGCGCCGGCCACGACATCAACTACATCTCGCTCACCGGTGTGCTGAACGCCATCGGCCGCAAGGGCGAACGGCCGGTCCCGCCGCTGAACATGGTCGGCGACTTCGGCGGCGGTTCCATGTTCCTGGTCTTCGGCATCCTGGCCGCGCTGGTGGAACGCCAGAACTCCGGCCAGGGCCAGGTCATCGACGCCGCCATGATCGACGGCGCGCTCGCGCTCTCGCACATGATCTGGGGCATGAAGGGCGTGGGCCTGTGGTCCGATGAGCGCGGCACCAACCTGCTCGACACCGGCATGGCGTTCTACGACACCTACGAGACCTCCGACGGCAAGTACATGGCCGTCGGCTGCATCGAGCCGCAGTTCTACGCCGAACTGCTCGCCGGCCTGGAGATCTCGCCCGAGGGCCTGCCCAACCAGCTCGACCCCAACGGCCAGGACCAGCTGCGCAAGCTGTTCACCGAGAAGTTCAAGACCAAGACCCGCGACGAGTGGTGGGCGATCTTCGAGCACACCGACGCCTGCACCACCCCGGTGCTGACCTTCACCGAGGCCGAGCGGAACCCGCACATCCAGGCCCGCACCGGTCTCATCGAGATCGACGGCGTCGTGCAGCACGCCCCGGCCCCGCGCTTCTCGCGCACCCCGGGCGGCGTGCCGACACCGCCGCCGACCGCGGGCACCCCGATCGAAACCGTCTGGGCCGACTAGCCTTTCCCGGACAGCCGAACGCCCCCTGTGGAATTACCCAGGGGGCGTTGACTTTTCCGATGCGGCGGTTGGTGGTGCTGGAATTACGGCGCGACGAGCTGGATATCGAGCTCGATGGCGATCTTGTCGCTCAGCATGGCGTTCGGCATGCCCGGGGCGACCTCGAATTCGCTGCGCTTGATGGTGCCGGTGGCGTTGAAGCCGGCGTGCTGCTTGTTGTCCTGCGGGAAGACCTGCACGCCGCCCCACTCGACCGCGAGGGTGACCGGCTTGGTGATGCCGCCGATGGTGGCCTCGCCGGTGACCTCGAACTCCTCGGCCAGGGCGACGGGCTCCGGCACGCGGAAGGTCAGGTGCGGGCGGTTGGCGACATCGAGGATGTCGGCGCTGCGGACGTGGCCGTCGCGCATCTCGTTGCCGGTGTCGAAGGAGTCGAAGTAGATGGTGGCCTCGATGGCGGCCTCGCCGGCCTCGTTGACCACGAAACCGGTCTCGAAGCGGTTGAAGCGGCCGCGGACCTTGGAGATGCCCAGGTGCTTGACGGTGAAGTTCACCGAGGAGTGGGCGGCGTCCAGGGTCCAGGAGCCGGCGGCGAGGGTGGTCTGCTCGGAAGTCGTCATGTCACCTACCGTAAGTGGACTCCGGTCCGTTTATCCACACCGTGGTTATCCGGGGACTGGCAGGGCTGGGATAACGGAACACGGACCAGGCAGTATGGAAGGGTGTCCCGTTCCGAATTCGCCGAGTTCCTGATCGCCCGACGCGCCCAGCTGCAGCCCGAGGACGTCGGCCTGCCCAGCGGCCGCCGCCGGCGCACACCCGGCCTGCGCCGCGAGGAGGTGGCCGCGCTCGCCGGAGTCAGCGCAGACTACCTGGCCCGGCTCGAACAGGGCCGCGACACCAACCCCTCCACCGCCGTGCTCGCCGCGCTCGCGGATGCCCTGCGGCTCAACGAAGTCGAGAAACACCACTTCGGCAAGCTGGCCCTGAGCCTGGAACAGAAGACCACCTGCCCGGCCGCCGGACAGGCCCGCGAACAGGTCTCCGACACCATCCAGGCCGTCATCGACGCCCTGCAGCCCACCCCGGCCTTCGTGCTCGGCCGCTGGCTGAACCTGCTGTCCTGGAACCCGTCCTTCCGCGACTTCACCGAACCGCTCGGCATGTTCGACACCGAGGCGCACAACAACTTCGCCATCTACGTCTTCGACCACCCGGCCGCCCAGAAAACCTTCCTGAACTGGGCCGACGTCGCCGACATGGTCACCTCCGCACTGCGCGCCGCCGTCACCCGGTTCCCCGACGACCCCTCGGTCGCCCGGACCATCGAGAACCTGAGCCGCAATCCCGAATTCGAGCGGCGCTGGCGTGAGCACCGGCTCACCGACTTCCGTTCCGTCGTGGTGCGCCTGCGACACCCGCTGCGCGGCGAGGTGGAGGTCGAGGTGGAGACCCTGGATCCGGCGGCGGACCAGACTGTCATGATCTGGCTGGTCGACCGGCGACACGCCCGAACCCCTGGATTGCGGCTGGTCAACGAATAAAAACCGCAGCTCGCAGGCCCGCGTTCCGGCTGCCGGGGCGGACCCGGCGAACTACAGTTGATCCATGGCTCGGAATTGGCCGATGGTCGAACGGGAGAACGAGCTCGAATCGATCAGGTCGGCGCTCACCGGCGGCGACTTCGTCGGTGTGGTGCTCACGGGTGACGCGGGGGTCGGGAAAACCACGCTGGCGCGGATGGCCACCGCCGCCGCGGGAAACGTCCGCTGGGTGGCCGGCACCGAATCCGCCCGCAGCATTCCGCTCGGGGTCTTCGCGCACATGGTGGGGGTGTACACCGCCCACGACCCGGTGACCTTCATGGCCGCCGCCCGCGAAGCGCTGCTCGCCGACGGGCACACCATCATCGGCGTCGACGACGCCCATCTGCTCGACCAGCTCTCCGCCACCCTGCTGCTGCAACTGGCCATCGACAAGGCCGCACACATCGTCGCCACCGTGCGCAGCGGAGTGCAGGTGCCCGACGCGATCACCTCGCTGTGGAAGGACGGGCACCTGCTGCGCCTGGACCTCAAACCGTTCACCCAGCGGCAGAGCGTCGAACTCGTGGAATCCATGCTGGGCGGGCAGCTCGAGGGCTTCACCGCCAACCTGATGTGGGAATCCTCCGGCGGCAACGCGCTTTTCCTGCGCCACCTCGTCGACGGCGCGCTGGAGGCGGGCACGCTGCGGCAGGTCAACGGGGTGTGGCAGCTGCGCGGGCGGGCCGCCGTCACCTCGGAACTGGCCGCGCTGCTGGAGGATCGGGTGGAACAGCTGCCCGAATCGGTGCTGCGGGTGCTGGAACTGCTCACCTTCTGCGAGCCCATCGACCTGGACGTGTTATCGGAGATCGCGGGCGAGGAGGCCGTCGAATCGGCCGAAACCCGTGGGCTCATCAGGATTGTCGAGAACGGGCACCAGCTGCTGGTGCGCTACAACCATCCGCTGTTCGGCGAGGTGATCCGGCGGCGACTGGGCATCGCGTCGGCGCGGCGGCTGCGCGGACGGCTGTACTCCTCGCTCAAGGACCGGCCCGTCAACTCGGCCTCCGAACGCATACGGCTCGCCGAATTGGCCTTGGACAGCGACAAATCAGCCGACCTGGAACTGTTCCAGGCCGCGGCCGCCGACGCCATCAGCCTGGCGAATCTGCCACTGGGAGAACGGTTCGCGCGTGCCGCGGTGGAACGACAGGGCGGCGTCGAAGCCGCCGATCTGCTCGCCCGCGCCCTGCTCTGGCAGGGCCATCGCATCGAAGCCGAACGCACCCTCGCCGGCTTCGACCCCGACCAGCTCACCGAGGTCCAGCTGGCACGCTGGGGCAGCACCCGGGTCGCGAATCTGCTGTGGTCCATGGGCGACGCCGACCGCGCCGACGAGGTGCTGGCCTCGGTGCGCAAACGGGTCAGCCACCCGAAAATCATTGCGGCACTGGACGGCCTGGCCTCCGCGTGCGCGGTCAACGAGAACCGGATCGAGGAGGCGTTCACCCTCGCCGAATCGGTCATGTCCACGCCCGAGGCGCCGCCCTGGGCGGTGTACTGGGCCGCGTTCGGCGGCGGGCTCGCGCTGGCGCTCATGGGGCGCGGCGAGGCGGCCCGGCAGTACGCCGCGCGCGGGCACGCCGTGGAACCGCACATCGACGGCTTGAACCGGTTCATGTTCACGCACGCGGAAGTCCTGGCACTCACCTTCACCGGCGAACTCGAAGCCGCACGGGGATGCGCCAACCGGCCCTACCCGTTCTCCTCCGCCGGGCAATACCTGGCCTGGGGCCTGGCCAAGATCCTGCAGGGCACCGTGGATGTGGCGCAGGGCAAGTTCCCCCAGGGCATCGACAATCTCGAGCAGGCGCTCGCGGCGCTCACCACCGAGGGCGCGGCGGCCTGGATGTTCCCGGCCCAGCTGCGCCTCGCGGAGGCCTATTCGGCGCTCGGGCGGTCCGCCGACGCCGCGGAAGCCATTGCGGCCGCGTCCTTCCGGGGCGGCCGGCACAGCGCGGTGTACGAGGCGCTGCTGGACTTGGCGCGTGCGATGCAGGCCGCCGCCGAGGGCACCGCGACACCCGCGGTCCGGCTCGCTATCGGCGCCGCCGACCTGGCCGCGCGGTCGCATCAGCACGCTGTCGAGGCGATGGCGCTGCACACCGCCGCCCGCTTCGGCGATTCGACGGTAGCCGGACGGCTCGCCGATCTGGCGGCGCGCATCGACGGGCGGCTGGTGCAGGTGCAGGCCCGGCACGCGGTGGCGGTCGCCGCCCACGACGGGCCCGGATTGGACACCGCCGCAGCGGAATTCGAATCCATCGGGGCGATGCTGTCGGCCGCCGACGCCGCCGCGCAGGCGCATGCCCGCGCCGAGCAGATCGATATCGCCGATCGCCGTATCGGGCTGCACCGCGACCGTTTCCAGCAGCCGGGCCAGCGCGGCGAGGAAGCG